>JADHLS010000059.1 GCA_016780605.1 Reyranella sp. | reverse complement strand
AGCAGTGAATCGCCGACCCACAAGGAATCGTACCCCAGCCCTTCGGCCTTTTCGGCCAGTGCCAGCAGCGAGCTGGTCTCGTCGCGTCCTTCCATGACCCGTTCGCGAGTCGGCAGCAGGTATCCCACTCTTGGCATGGCGTTTCCTTTGGCTTCAGCGTTGTTGGTATAGTGCGCGCCCTGCGGAGGAAACGGCAATGAAATTGGGCCTGTCGATCGGCTATTCGCGCGCGCAACTCGACATCCCGGTCAAGCTGGTGCAGCGCGCCGAGGAGCTGGGCTACGATTCGGTGTGGACCGCCGAGGCCTATGGCTCGGACGCGGTCACCCCGCTCGCCTATCTCGCCGCGCTTACCCAACGCATCAAGCTCGGCACCGGCATCATGCAGCTGGCGGCGCGCACGCCGGCCAATGCCGCGATGTCGGCCGCCACGGTCGACGCCATGGCGGGCGGCGGGCGCTTCATCGCCGGCCTCGGTGTCTCGGGCCCGCAGATCGTCGAGGGCTGGTACGGCCAGCCGTGGGGCAAGCCCTACTACCGCATGCGCGACTACGTCACGATCATGCGCAAGATCTTCAAGCGCGAGGGCCCGGTCAGCCACGACGGCAAGGAGATTGCGCTGCCCTACACCGGCCCCGGCGCCATGGGCATCGGCAAGCCGCTGAAGTCGATCCTGCACATGAACCCCGACATCCCGATCTATCTCGCGACCGGCAACGAATCGACGGTCAAGCTCACCGCCGAGGTTGCCGACGGCTGGCTGCCCATGGGCTTCATGCCGGGCGCCATGGACGAGTACCGGCCGTGGCTCGAGGAAGGATTCAAGCGCGCCGGCAACGGCAAGAGCATGAAGGATTTCTCGATCGTCGCTTCCGTGCATGTCGAGGTCGAGAACGATGTGAGGGCGGCGCTGGCCAGGCTGAAGCCCGAAGTGGCGCTCTATGTCGGCGGCATGGGCCACAAGAACAAGAACTTCCACAACGACATCATGGTGCGGCGCGGCTTCGGCGATGCCGCCAAGCGCATCCAGGAGCTGTACCTCGCCCACCGCAAGGACGAGGCGATCGCGGCCGTGCCCGACGAATGGGTCGACATGAAATCTCTCGTCGGGCCGGCGCAGCGCATTCGCGAGCGCTACCGTGCCTGGGAGGATTGCGGCGCCGACACCATCAGCGTCCGTTCGCGCCAGCCCGAAGCAATCGAGGTGATGGCCGAGGCAGCGCGGCTCAACTAGAGGAGGCCACCCATGAAAGTCGGAGTCTTCGCGACCTTCATGTCGCCCTTGGCGACGCCCAGGATGATCAAGGAATTCGGCAAACGCGCCGAGAACATGGGGCTCGACTCGATCTGGATGGGCGAGCACGTCGCCCTGTTCGACAAGAACACCTACGGCTATCCGGGCTCCAAGGACGGCCGCATCCCGGTGCCCGAGGGCGGCGGCATGCTCGACGTCACGGCAACCTTCGGGTTCCTCGCCTCGGCCACCAGCAAGGTGCGGCTGGGTACCGGCGTCGCGCTGGTGCCGCAGCGCAACCCGATCTACACGGCCAAGGAGATGTGCACCCTCGACTGGCTGACCGACGGGCGCATCGACTTCGGCATCGGAGTCGGCTGGAACAAGGAGGAGGTCGAGGCCTGCGGCTATCGCTGGGAGGATCGCGGCAAGCGCTGCGATGAGTTCCTCGAGGTCATGCGCCGCCTGTGGACCGAGCCGGTGGTGAACTATTCCGGCAAGTGGGTGAAGTTCGAGACCATGCGGCTCGATCCCAAGCCGATCCAGAAGCCGCACGTGCCGATCATCGTCGGCGGCTATGCCGACGCCGCGTTCGACCGCGCCGTGAAGTTCGGCGCCGGCTGGTACGGCTTCAACCTCGATCCGGCGCGCACCAAGGGCATGCTCACCAAGCTCGACGCCGCCTTCGCCAAGGCCGGCCGCAAGCGCGGGGCGACGTACGAGATCATCATCACGCCGCCGGCCGCCATGACGCCGGATCACGTAAAGCAGTATGCGGATCTCGGCGTGCACCGGCTGATCCCGAACCTCGGCAGCCAGCGCGCCGACAAGGTCGACGAGCGCATGCCCGAGATCGAGAAGCTGGTGAAGCTCGCGGCCTAGACGGAGGTCACTCGATCACGTCGTCGGCGCGCAGCAGGACGGCGGTGGGCAGGGTGAGGCCCAGCGCCTTGGCCGTGGCGGCGTTGATCAACAGCTCGAACTTGGTCGGCCGTTCGACCGGCAGGTCGGCGGGCTTGGCGCCCTGCAGGATCTTGCCGACCATCGTGCCGGTCTGCACGAAGGTGCCGAGCAGGTTCGGCCCGTAGGACATCAGGCCGCCCGCCCGTGCGATCTCCGAGAACAGCGTGGCGATCGGGATGCGATGGGCAAGGGCGAGGTCGGCGATCAGCTTGGGATTGGTACCGAAGATCGGCGAGGAAAGGACGACCACGGCTTCGGGGTGGAGCTCGTCGGCGTTGGCAAAGGCACGCTGCAGCTCGGCGATCGAGGGCACCTCGACCACGGATATCGCGACCTTCAGCAGCTCGCCGGCCGCCTTCACCGCCGCGAGCTGGGTGGGGCCGGTGGCCGGATCCCAGAAGGCGACAACGTGCACCAGCGCCGGAAGCGCCTCCTTCAGGAGCTCCAGCCACTTCATGCCGAAGTCGGGAAAGTCGGAAAACACGCCGGTGATGTTGCCGCCAGGCCGCGCCAGGCTGGTCACGAAGCCGCTGCGGATGGGATCGCTCTCGAGATCGTTGGCGACAATGGGCAGCATCGTGGTGGCAGCCTTGGCGGCGGCGACAGCCGACGGGCTTATGGCCAGGATGACGTCGACTTTGCCATCGACGAGCCCGGCGGCAAGCGACGGCAGCTTGGTCGGATCGCCTTCGGAGGCCCGCACCACGACCTCGACGCGTTCGGCATTGGCGTAGTTCACCGCCGCCATGCCTTCGCGCAGAGCGACGATGCGCGTTGGCGTGACACTCGCAACGCCCGGGTAGAGAAAGCCGATCCGGGCGGCCTTGCCCGCCGTCTGGCCGCGCGCGGCGAATGACCAGAACAAGGGCGCTCCCGCCAGCGCGGACGCGACCTGGCGCCTTGCGATGCCTTTAGCCAAGCGGCTACTCCGTCAAGCCCAGACGATAGACCCGGTTGGCCGTACCGCTGAAGATGGCTCTCTTTTCATCGGCGGAGGCACCAGCGGTCAACCGCTTAAAGGTGTTCCACAACGCCGCCATGCCGATTCCCATCTTCTCGACCGGATAATTGCTCTCGACCATGCACCGCTCGGGACCGAACAGGTCGATGCAGGTCTTCACGTAGGGACCCCATGCCTTGGCGAGTTCCTCCGACGAGGGCGGCGCCGGCAGCGTCATGTAGTCGTAGGCCGCCGCCCGCATGGTGATGCCGCCGAGCTTCACCGACACGTTGGGACAGGCCGCGAGCTTGGTCATGGACGCCTTCCAGTCGGCGAAGACCTCGTCCTTCTTGCCGGCATAAGGGCCATAGCCCAGCGGTCCACCCATGTGACACATGACGATGCCGGCATCGGGGAAGGCCTGCGCGAGATCGACTACCTCGCCGAGCTGCGGATGGAATACCCAGGCATCGAGCACCAATCCAAGTCTCGCGAGCTGTCTCAGGCCGGCGCGGAAGTCCGGACGCATGTACTCGCCCGGCCCCGACACCCCGTGGCTGTTGCCGATGACCGGATCGGCATCCCAGCCGCCGGAATGACGCACGCCGCGGAAACGTCCGCCGCCCGTCTCGATCTCGGCCTCCAGCACCGCGGCGGCGCGGTCGCCCAGAGTCAGGTCGGCATAGCCCACGATACCGCGGCAGATGCGCGCCGGGCCGTAGCGGCCACTGTCGCTCATGGCGGCGACGCCGGCCACGAACTCGACTTCGCCCACCGGCTTCATTTCGTCTGGACCGTGGGCGCGGTACATCGAGCGACATTCCTCGAACACCGTCGCCACGATCTTGTGGCCGGTGTTGAGATCGGCCAGCAGCTCGTCGAGCAGATAGCGGTAACCCGGCAGGTCCCACAGGTGATGATGGGTGTCAACGATCGCGAGCTCCGGCTCGAGGATCGGCTCGGCCGGCGCCTTGGCGAGCCAGGCGTCGTCGGGCTTGAAGATGCGGCCGAAGGCGTTGGGCTTGCGATTGCCCTGGAACATCGAGCCGAGGCCGGTGGCGCTCTCGTTGATGGCCATGGTGCTCATCCTTCCGCGATCAGGCGCGCCAGCGCCGCGGGCTCGCTCAGCATGGGATAATGCCCGGTATCGAGCTCGTGCCAGCGGCCCTTGAGCCGCTCGCAGGCCCGGCGCTGATGAGCGACCGGCGGATTGGTGCTCTGCTTGCACCAGATCACCGTGGCGTTCCATGGCAGATCCCAGAAGCGCTCGAGCTTGACCGGCTGGGTCATGGCGGCGATGGGATGCATGGTGCAGCGCTCGATGGCCCAGGCCCGCAGCGTCGGATCGAGATCCTTGAACAGGCGATTCTCGAAGTCCTGCTTCGAGGGCCCGCTGGTCAGCTCGGTGTTGACCGCCGTCGGCCGCTTCACGATGTCGGGCAGCGCCTCGCCGTTCATGAGAGCCAAGGCATCGGCGAAGACCACGCGCGCCACGCGCTCGCGCGCGAGCTCGGCCGCACGCGCCATCACCATGCCGCCCGTGCTGGTGCCGGCCAGCACGACGTCCTTGAGGTCTTCATAGAACAGGAAGCTGGCGACCTCCTCGGCGTGGCTCTCCGTCGTGATGCCGGCCCGCACCTGGCCCTTGCGCTCGGCGCAGCCATCCAGCGTCGGCGCGAACACGCGATGACCTTTGGCCAGAAGCTGCTCGACGGTGGGTTTCCAGATCCAGCCGCCCTGATAGGCGCCGTGGATCAGCACGAACGTGGTCATTTCCCCTCCCCCTTCACCGTCACGCCGGCCATCTGCTCGAAGATCTTCACCACCGCCGAGCCGTCTTCCTTGTTGAGCCCGCGGGCACGCGCCATCTGGTAGACCTGCTGGCTCACATTCGCGAGCAGCACCGGCACGCCGAGGCGCTTGGCGAAGGCGGTCTCCAGCTCCTGGTCCTTGTAGGAGATGTCGATCGTGCCGCCGGGCTCGTAGTCGCCTTTGAGGATTCTAGGCACGCGCAGCTCCCAGGCGGCGCTGGCGCCGGTCGAGACCTTGACCACCTCGTAGATGGTCTGCGGATCGAGCCCGGCCTTGACGCCCAGCACCAGCGCCTCGGCGACGGCCACGGTATTCACCTGCACCAGCATGTTGTTGACCAGCTTCATGGCGAGCCCGCTGCCCAGCGGACCGACATGGAAAGTGCGATTGCCCATCGCCTTGAACAGGTCCTCGCACCTGGCGACCGTCTCACTGTCACCGCCCACGATCACCGAGAGCTCGCCCGACTGCGCGCGGCCAGTCCCGCCGCTCACCGGCGCGTCGACCATGGCAATGCCCTTGGCCTTGAGCTGGTCGGCGAGCGCGCGAGCCGCAAAAGGATCGATGGTCGACATGCAGACCACGATGTGGCCGGCCTTGGCGCCCTTGATGATGCCGCGCTCGCCCGCGATCACCTCCTGGGCCTGATCGGTCGTCTCGACGATCAGGATCGTGCGATCGACCGCGGCCGCCACCGCCTCGGCATTGCCCGCGAGCTCGGCGCCCTTGGCGCGCACCGCCGCGGTCTTGCTCTGGTCGATGTCGTGGACCACCAGCTTGTGGCCGGCCTTCGCGAGATTGAGCGCCATCGGTCCGCCCATGGCGCCGAGCCCGATGAATCCGACCTTGCCGGCCATGTTCCCTCCTATCTGCCGTCGTCCTGAGCGCAGCGAAGGATCTCATCGCCGCTTGCAATCAGCATGAGATCCTTCGCTGCGCTCAGGATGACAGAGGGGCGTTACACCCCGCCAGTCACATCGATCGTCAGCCCCGTCACGAAATCGGCGTCGGACGAGGCCAGGAAGCAGATCACGTTGGCCTGGTCGGCCGCCTCGGCGACGCGGCGCAGCGGCGTCCGCTCGATCTCCTCGGCCTGCGAGGCCTGCGAGCGCTTGTCCCAGTGCGGACGGATGCGTTCCGTGAGCGTGATCGAGGGCGCGATGGCGTTGACGTTGATGCCGTCGGGCCCGAGCTCGTGGGCGAGCTTGCGGGTGAAGGCGATGATGCCGCCCTTGGCCGCGGCATAGGCGCTGGAGCTGTTGAAGCTCAAGCCACGGCCTGCGATCGAGGCCAGGTTGACGATCTTGCCGCTGCGCTTCTGCTTCATCACCGGGATGACGGCATGGGTGCAGAGGAAGGTGGCGTCGAGGTTGAAGGCGATGAGCTTCTGCCAGTCGGCGAAGCTCAGCTGCTCGGTCGTCGCCCGCGGATTGTCGATCACCGTGCTGCCGCCGACCGCGTTGACCAGGATGTCGATGCCGCCGTGCTGCTCGGCAATGCGGTCCATGAGCTTGTCGACCTGCGTGGCGTCGAGCGCGTCGACCAGCTCGCCCTGCACCCTGCCGCCGCCCTTCGCCGCCGCCTGCTTCAGCGACGACTTCGCCTCGTCGAGGCGGCCCTGGTTGTTGTCGACGGCGATCACCATGGCACCCTCGCGCGCCATGATCTCGGCGGTGGCGCGGCCGATGCCGTTGGCCGCCGCGGTGATCAGCGCCACCTTGTTCTTGAAGCGCATCAGATCACCTTGCGCACGATATGATGCCGGTTGGTGGTGTAGGGCCGCACCTCCTTGGGCCAACGACCCTTCTCGCCCGCCTCTGCCCATGCCTTGCTGAGCAGCACGTCGGGGCTGTCGATCTCGTAGATCGCGACGTACGTCGGCGCGCCGGCGCCATCCAGCACCTTGCGCTCGCCGCCGATGTTGAAGGCGGCGGGCTCGGTCTTCATGCGGGTCACGCCGCGTACGCCCGGCACCTTGGAAAGGAGCGGCACGTGCTCCTGGTCGTAGACCTCGTTGAACAACGCCTCCTTTTCCTTCGCCACATCCATGCTGACGATGAAAAGGTATTTCGAAGCGATTGGCATGTTCCCCTCCCGGGCGGCACGGTTAGGATAGAAGCACGCAACGCAGGCACCAGCGAGAGGGAACCAGCCATGAAAATCGGTGCGGTAATGTTCTTCACCACGGACTCCATGCAACCGGCACCGCTCGCCCGGGCGCTCGAGGAACGCGGCTTCGAATCGCTCTGGGTGCCCGAGCACACGCATATCCCCTCGACACGCAAAACGCCCTATCCGGCTGGCGGTCCCTTGATCCGGCCGTATTACGACATCATGGACCCGTTCCTGGTGCTGAACACGGCGGCGACGGTGACGACCAGGCTCAAGGTCGGCACCGGCATTGCGCTGCTGACCCAGCGCGATCCCATCGTCACCGCCAAGGTCGTCTCGACCATCGATCAGCTCTCGCAGGGCCGCTTCCTGTTCGGCGTCGGCAACGGCTGGAACCAGGACGAGATCGAAAACCACGGCACCAAATTCGAGAGCCGCCACAAGCTCGCGCGCGAGCGCATCGAGGCGATGAAGGCGATCTGGACCGAGGAGGAGCCCGAGTATCACGGCGAGTTCGTGAACTTCGACAAGATGAAGCAGTGGCCCAAGCCGTACCAGAAGCCACATCCGCCGATCATCGTCGGCGGCGCGTTCCCCTATGCGGCGCGGCGCGCCATCCGCTACGGCGACGGCTGGATCCCGCGCGCCGACCGGCTGGAGAAGGATGGAGTCGGCGTCGTGATCGACAAGTTCCGTGTCATGGCCAAGGAGGCCGGCCGCGATCCGGCCAGTCTGCCCATCAGCATCTTCCGCGTGCCGGACAAGATCGACCAGCTGAAGTTCTGCCAGGAGATCGGCGTCGACCGCGTCACCTTCACGCTGCCGGCCGAGAAAGAGGACAAGCTCATGCCCATCATCGACCGCTGGGCCGAGCTGCAGCACAAGCTCGGCTGAAATCAGTCCTGGACGCGCTTGCCGCAAGAGGCGGAAACGCACTCCCACGTCCGATCCATGACGCCCAGCGCCCCATAGAGCGGATGGGGGCGCTCGCCGACCAGGCGAAGCGTCTCTGCGCCGCAGTGCGGGCAGCGGTCCATTGCTTGCTCGACCGGGAACAGCGGGGCACTTGTAAGGGAATTGTTGGCCATGGAGCGCTTCCTCGTTTCCCCCACGATGACGGTTACCGTCAGATCGACCAGTAGCCAGTCCGTGACAGGCGCTAGCGGCCCGCAAGGTCATCATTTGGTCATTCGCGTGAGCCCCCTCATGCCACACGGTGTCCAGGAACAGGCAGAGCGTGTGGAATCAGATCATCGAAACGGTGCGGCAGCTGAACCTGCTCCAGCTGCTGCTGCTTGGCGCGGTGGCCCTGCCGCTCGCCTATTGGGTGCTGGGCGCGGGATTTCGCCTGGCCCATCGCGCGGTGCTGTTGGTCGCCGTTCTCGTGGTGGCGCTGGTCGTGCTGCGCCTGCTGTTTCCCGACTGGATCTGTAGTCTGCCCTTGCCGTCGCCCCTGATGCGCCTCTGCGTGTGACGCCTCGGCCCGCCTGGGCTATCGTCGTCGGGCCATGATTCCCAAATTCGGCCTGTCGCTCAGCTTCCAGATCCATCCGGAACTCGGCGAGACCTGGGACACTTCGTATCGCGAGAGCATCGAGCTCGCGAGCGAAGCCAACCGGCTGGGCTTCGAGTCGATCTGGGCCAGCGAGCATCACGGCGAGGCCGATGGCTACTGCCCCTCGCCCATCGTCGCCTGCGCGGCGCTGGCGGTGGCGGCGCCCAACTGCCGCATCGGCCAGGGTGTGGCGCTCGCTCCTCTCTACGGACACCCGTTGCGCTTGGCCGAGGACCTGTCGGTGATCGACAACATGTCCGGCGGCCGCATCGAGATCGGCCTCGGTCAGGGCTATCGGCCGGCCGAGTTCGAGAGCTTCGGCTGGAACTACAAGACGCGCACGCGCGCCTTCGAGGAGTCGCTCGACATCCTGGGGCTGGCGTGGCGCGGCGAGCGCTTCGACTATCAGGGCAGCATCTACAACGTGAAGGGCGGCCTGCTGCGCCCGCCGCCGATCAAGCCCGGGCCACTGCCGCTCTGGATCGGCGCCGCGGCGCCCAAGGCGCGCGAGCGTGCGGTGCGTTACCGCGCCGGCCTGATCGTGGCGCCGCTGATCGAGCTGCAGCACCTGTCTCGACAGATCAAGTCATACGACGACGAGGCGGCGCGTCAGAACGCCGGGCCATTGCCGCATGCCCTGATGCGCGAGGTGCTGGTGGGCGATTCGGCGGCCGACGCCATCAAACGCCACAAGCCCTACATCGACCATGTCTATCGCGTGCAATACGCGCCGGAACGCACCGGCCAGACCTACATCGATCCGGCGACCGGCGAGCGCAAGCCGCTCACCGGCGACAATCCGATGTATCTGTCGGAAGCCTTCATGCAGGACCGCTGGTTCCTCGGCACGCCGGCCGAGATCGCGGCCAAGATGATCGAATGGCTGCCGCGATTCTCGCTGAACCACTTCATCTTCCAAGGCCGCCAGCCCGGCATGACCTTGCGTCATGCAGTCGACAGCCTGGAGGCGTTGGCGAAGGGCGTGCTGCCGGTGGTTCGAGCAGCTCTTGCCGGACCGCGGGCCTCCAACGTCGCGGTAAACCGCGACGCACCCGCCTCATGATTCTGAGCGGACCTGGAGGTCCGCGGTCCGGCAAGATCAGTTGATCGGATCGAGCACCACGACGGGGATCTCGCGGTTGGGAACCTTCTTCTGGTAGTCGTCGTAGGCCGGCCAGAACTTGGTGGCCTCCTGCCAAAGCTTGGCCCGCTCCGCGCCGCTCGCGGTTCGGGCGCGCACCTTCTTCTTCTCGGTGCCGACCTGAACCTCGACCTCGGGATTGGCGAGGATGTTCTTGTACCAGCCCGGATGCTCCGGCGCGCCGCCCTTGGAAGCGATGATGAAGTAGCTGTTGCCGGTCTTGCCGTAGAACAGCGGGAACAGGAACTTCTGCCCCGACTTCCGGCCTGTCGTCGTAAGCAGAAGCGACGGCACCGTCAGCGTCTCCTTGCCGGGGAAGGAGGCGGTGTACATGTGCCCTTCCTTGCCGCCGCTCGACAGGTAGAGGTTGGTGTGGTCCACCATCCACTTCGGCATGTTGGGCGCGAGCTTGGCTTCAGTCATGACGACTCCTCAGAAATTGAGCTTCAGGCCGGGCGTGGGCCATTGCATGACCCCGAGCTGACCCTTGTCCGATAAGGTTATATAGGCAGTCCGCCGGTCGCTGCCACCGAAGCAGATGTTGGTCGGATAGGTGTCCGGCATCTTGACCTCGCGGACCACGGTGCCTGACGGCGAGAACTCGGTGATCTTGCCGGTCGTGAGCGTCGCCACGCAGATGTTGCCGTTCTCCAGCACCGCCATGCTGTCGAAGCGCGCCGGCCCGATGACGCCGCCCAGCACGCGGCCGCTATGATGGGCGAACGGGGCGGGCTTCTTCAGCTGGCCCGGCCCCTCGATGTCGAACGCCCAGAGCCACGCCCCCTCCGTGTCGGCGACGTAGAGCGTCTTGCCGTCGGGCGACAGCGCGCAGCCGTTGGGACTTACCATGGGGTAAGCAAGGCACGTGATCTTCGAGCCGTCAGGTAGCGCGTAATAGACGCCGCCATGGTCGCGATGGCGGGCGAAGCGCTTGCCGAGATCGGTGAAGTAGAAGCCGCCTTGGCTGTCGAACACCAGATCGTTGGGCGCGGAAAGCTTATGGCCGTCGCACTCGGCGTAGAGCGTCTTGGCAGCGCCGGTCTTTGCATCAAGCCGCTGGATCGAGCCGCCCTTGTAGCCGGCATGCGCGCCTCGGCTCATCGACGTGCCCTCGACATAGCGGGCGCCACCGTTGTTGCAGAGATAAAGCGCGCCGTCGGGTCCGATGGCGAGCCCGTTGGGTCCGCCGCCGCACTCGGAGAACACCGATGACTTGCCATCTGCCGTCACGCGCGAGCAGCGGCCGTTGCGGATCTCCGTCAGGATCACCGAGCCATCGGGCATCACGACCGGCCCCTCGGGAAAGCCGAAGCCGCTCGCCAGGATCTTCACGTCGTCGCTCATCTCACGTCTCCTATCGATCACCTCACCCTGAGGAGGCGCGAAGCGCCGTCTCGAAGGGTGGCCGCAGACTTGGTGTTGCCACCCTTCGAGACGCGCCCTACGGGCGCTCCTCACGGTGAGGTTGTCTTTGTAATGTCATGCCGCCGCTTTCTCGGCCTTCGCCGGCTTCCAGGACTTCACCACCGGCAGGACCTCCTTGGCGAACAGTTTCAGGCCGCGCTCCGAGACCTCGTAGGGCGTGCCGCCGAAGCGGAAGGCGACGTTCATCTCGAAGTCGCCGACCACCTTTCGCCGCGCCTCCAGCCCGCGCAGGATCTTGTCCGGCGGGCCCCAGGACGCCGCTTGCATGAAGCCGGCAACGGCGCCCTCGATCCCGCCCTTGCGCGCGATCTCGGCCTTCTGCTGATAGGAGTCGTAGCCTTTCACCGTCTTGAAGTGCTCGCCCAGGAACTCGTAGTGATAGAAGTTGCTCTCGACGAACTTGCCCTGGTACCGGCGCGCCTCGTTCTCGATGTCGGCATTGGTGCCGCAGACGCAGAATTCGGTGAGCATGATCGTCGGGGGCTCGGTGCCGTGGTATTTGCGATGCAGCGTCCGACCATGCTCGATCTGCGGCACACGCATCTCCCAGGGCCGATCGGCGAACATCACGATGTGGGCGCCGAGCTTGGCCGCCGAATCGACCGAATCCTCGCTCGACGCCACCGCATAGATGCGCCCGTCAAAGGAGTGCTGCGGCCGCGGCCTGATCTCGATGCGCGGCTGCTTGTAGTATTTGCCATTGCCTTCCATGAAGCCGGTCTTGAGCGCGTTGATGATCATGGGCGCGGCCTCGTCGAAGCGGCCGCGCGATTCATCCATGCTGAGCCGGAAGGCCGCGAACTCGCGGCGCGCTAGGCCGCGGCCGAGGCCGAGCCTCAGCCGCCCCTTGCTCAGCATGTCGAGCACGGCGGCGTTCTCGGCGACGCGCAGCGG
The DNA here is from genome assembly GCA_016780605.1 of Reyranella sp. GTDB lineage: Bacteria > Pseudomonadota > Alphaproteobacteria > Reyranellales > Reyranellaceae > Reyranella. The sequence continues at coordinate 644 of JADHLS010000059.1, read as the reverse complement.
ATCGTGCCAAGGCAGGATGACGGCCGCGGTGCCGACATCGATGTCGGGACAGAGCGCCGCGAGATGCGTCATCAGCGCGAGATTGTCCGGAACGAAGGAGTAGTCGTTGAAGTGATGCTCGGCCGACCACAGGCAGTCGAAGCCGAGATCGGCGGCCAGCCGCGCCAGCCGGATCTCCTCGTTCCACACGCGATCATCAGGGCAGTTGTCCCAGCCGTAGCTGGCGAACACCATCATCAGGCCGACATCCATGAGGCGTCCTCCCAATCGTTTGTTGTCGTGCGATGGGAAATGCTTTCACGGGCCGGCGCCCTTCGCAACCCTGCGCCGCTGCCGCGACCGCAGGGCGATGGCAGTCCGGTTCAGTGCGCCATCAGGACCGGAACCGTCATGCTCGCCAGCAGGCTGCGGCTGGCGCCGCCCAGCACCATCTCGCGCAAACGCGAATGGCCATAGAGACCCATGACGATCAGGTCGACCGACTGGTCCGCGGCACGAGACAGGATCAAGCCGCCGACATCGGCGTCGGTCGCGACGTCATGCTGGATGATCGCTTCAACGCCATGACGGCCGAGCCAGGTCTTGACGTCGGCTTCAGTGCTGAGGTCCTGCGGTGCGTGCTTGACCACGAAGACGATCACCTT
>JADHLS010000058.1 GCA_016780605.1 Reyranella sp. | reverse complement strand
AGATTGTGCCGGCGAAGTAGTTGCCCGAAGCGGCAATGGCGACGGCCACGCCCCGGCGCTTGTCGAACCAGTGCGAGACGTCGGCGACCAGCGGAGCAAAAGTAGCGGCCGCGCTGAAACCGATCAACACCTGGGCGGTGGCGAACGGGATCAGCGAGGACGTGAGCGACACCAGTGCAAAACCCAGCGACAGGCCGAGCGCGCTCAGGATCGAGGCGACGACGATGCCGCGCCGGTCGACGATCCGTCCGACGATGATGCCGCCGGCGAAGAAGCCCAGCGTGTTCATGGTGTAGGCGAAGGAGATGTCGGCGCGGGTGATGCCGAAGTCGGTCTGCACCGCCGGGATCGCCACCGTGAGCGACCACATGCCGATGCCGCCGATCGTGCTCAGCGCCACGCTGGCGGCCAGGCGCCACCAGGCGTAACTCGAATCGATACCACGCATTTTTTGCTTAGGTGCTTTGCCGTGTCAGATGTTCATTGTCGTCAGCCGCCAGCCACGCCCTGCGTATTCACGTAGAGCGCGTAGAGTGAGTGGCTCGCCGCCATGAACAGGCGGTTGCGGTAGCGGCCGCCGAAACAAAGGTTGGCGCAGCGCTCCGGCAGGTCGATATGCCCGATCGGCTTGCCCGAGGCGTCGAACACGCGCACGCCGTCGAGATCGGGCGAGCCCATGCCCCAACCGCACCACAGATTGCCGTCGACATCGACGCGGAAGCCGTCGGGCGAGCCGCCCGGGCCGGCATCGATCAGCACCGAGCCCTTGCCCAGCGCCGTGCCGTCGTTGGTGACGTCGTAGCTCAGGATCGAGCGATGCGGCTCGGCGCGCGAGGCCACGACATAGAGCTTCTTCTCATCGGGCGAGAAGGCGAGCCCGTTGGGCCCGGGGATGTCGTCGGCCAGCATCGTGAGCTTGCCGGTCGCGGTGTCGAGGCGATAGACCGCAGGCTTGTTCTCGCTCTCGGCCTTGTGGCCCTCGTAGTAGCCCAGGATACCGAACGTCGGATCGGTGAACCACACCGAGCCGTCGGACTTCACCACGACGTCGTTCGGCGAGTTCAGCGGCTTGCCGTTGTAGGAGTCGGCCAACACGGTAATGGCGCCGTCGTACTCGAAGCGCACCACGCGGCGCGCATCGTGCTCGCAGGCGACCAGCCGGCCGCGACGGTCGCGGGTGTGGCCGTTGGCGTTGTTCGAGGGCTTGCGGAAGATCGTGACGTTGCCCGATTCCTCGTCCCAACGCAGGACGCGGTTGTTGGGAATGTCGCTCCACAGGAGATAGCGGCCGTCGCCGAAATAGACCGGGCCTTCAGACCAGCGGCAGCCCGTGTAGAGCCGTTCGACCGAGGCCAATGGCAGGCGGTACTTGTTGAAGGCCGGGTCGAGGACGCGCACGGAGGCGTCCGGATAACGCTCGTTGGGCTGCCACATGGTAGTTTCCCCGCTTCGTTCTTGGGTGGCGAAGACTAGCGGCTAGGGTGCCCTCTTCGCGACCCTTGTTTTGGCAGGGCTGATACAAACTAGCCTCACCCTGCGCCTCTCTTCTTATTCCTCCCCCGTCTTACGGGGGAGGGTAGGGAGGGGGAAGGCAACACTCACGGCGCATTCAATTGCAGATCAGAATCAGAGGATCAACTTGCGCGAATCCTCTGTGAGGCTTTCCCCCTCCCGTACCCTCCCCCGATGACGGGGGAGGGACATGAGTCAGTCATCGCCCTCGACGCCGTACGCCGCCTTCGCCTGTTCCTTGCTCACCAGCCCCAGCCGCACGTCGCGCTCGACCTGCTTGCGGTCGCGTTTCTTCGGATCGCCGAAGCCGCCGCCGCCCGGCATCTCGACGACCAGGCGCTCGCCGGCGGGGATGGTCTGGAAGCCCTTCGCCTTCAGCTCGGTGCCGGAGGCCAGCGACAGCCGTCCGTTGCCGCCGGGCTGGCCGCCGTCGCGGCCGCGCGCCGGATGCTTGACCCGCTCGAAGGTGGCGAAGATGCCGAAGGGCGCGCCCTCGCGGTGCTCGACTTCCATCACCTGGCCGAGCCCGCCGCGATGCTGGCCGGCGCCGCCGGAATCCTCGCGGTACTCCTTCTTCCAGATGACCACGGGCGCGATGGTCTCGGTGATCTCGACCGGCACGTTGCGCACGCCCGACGGAAAGGGCGTTGCCGAGAGGCCGTCGAGAGTCGGACGCGCACCGGCGCCGCCGGAATGGAAGGTCGTCACCATGAAGGGCCGGCTGTTGCCGATCGTGCCGGTCATGCCGTGGCCGGCGCCGAGCTTCAGGTTCCAGAGATTGCTGGTGCCCTCGGCCGGCACGCGGCCAGGCATCGCCTGGTGCAAGGCGGCGAAGCAGACATCGGGCATCATGTGGCCGATCGTGCTGCGCGCATTGACCGCCGCCGGATGGAGCGCGTTGACGATGGTGTTCTCCGGCGCCGTCACCAGGATCGAATCGAGCGTGCCGGCATTGTTCGGGATGGTCGGCGCCACCACGCACTTGATGCCGAAGGCGGTATAGGCCTCGGTGTAGCACATGGGCGAATTGATGCCGTAGATCGACGCGCCCGAGGTGCCGGCGTAATCGACCGCGATGTGGTCGGCGTTGATGGTCACGGCGGCATGCAGGTCGATCGGCGCGTCGTAGCCGTCGATGCGCATGTGGCCCTTCCAGGTGCCGCGCGGCAGCTTGCCGATGGCGGCCACCATGCCGGCGCGACTCTTTTCGATGATGTGTGCCCCGAGTTCGTCGAGCGAATCGATGCCGTGCTCGGTCATCATGTCGCTGAGACGCTTCTCGCCGATGACATTGCAGCCGATCAGGGCGTGCAGGTCGCCCTCGACCTGCACCGGCTCGCGCACGTTGGCGCGCACGATGCGCATCACGCTTTCCTCGATCTTGCCCTCGCGCATCAGCGGCAGCAGCGGCAGGAACAGACCCTCGTGGAAAACCTGCCGGCCGTCGGGCGACTGGCCCAGCCCGCCGATGTCGACGAGGTGCGTGGTGCAGGAGAACAGCGCGACCAGCTTGCCGTTGTGGAAGGCGGGCGAGGTCACGACCATGTCGTAGAGATGGCCGGTGCCCTTCCACGGATCGTTGGTCACGTAGGCGTCGCCCGGCTTCATGGTGTCGACCGGGAACTCGCGGATGAAATGGATGACGCTGCGCGCCATCGAGTTGACGTGGCCCGGCGTGCCGGTGACGGCCTGGGCCAGCATGCGCCCCTCGAGGTCGAACACGCCGGCCGAGATGTCGCCCGCCTCCCGTGCGCTGGTCGAGAAAGCGGTGCGCACCAGGGCGCGCCCCTGTTCCTCGACGACCGAGAGCAGGCGATTCCACATCACCTGCAGGCGGATATCCGAAGGCGTGCTCATGCGCGATCCTCCAACACGATCTGGCCCAGCGCATTGATGCGGGCCACGAAACCCTGCGGCACCACGGTGGTCGTGCCATCCTCGACGATCAGCGCCGGCCCGTCGAGCGACATGCCGGGCGCCAGCGCCGTGCGCTCATGGATGGCCGCCGGCTCATGCCGGCCCGACGCCGGATCGAGCACGTCACGCTTGCCGTTGGGCTTGGGCGCGCCGATCGCCTTGGCCTCGGCGGCGGGCTTGGGCAGCGGCCGATCGGTCGCGAGCGACAGCGTCCAGGTCAGCGCCTCGACCTCGAGCTTGGGAATGACGCGGCCGAACACGGCCGCGTAGGTTGCCTCGAAGCGACGCCGCAGCTCGCGCGCGGCATCGGCATCGAGCGCCTGGTTGGGCAGGGTTACGGGGATCTCGTGGCCCTGGCCGCGATAGCGCATGAAGGCCTGCCGGGTCTCGACCAGCTTCTCCTTGGGCGCGGCGAGACGCACGACCGCTTCGGCTTCCTCGCGCATCGCGGCGAACAGGCCGTTCACCGTCTTGGCGTCGAACAGGGCGAGGGGCAGATGGCGCGTGCGCACGACTTCGTACGCGATGGGCGCGCGCAGGAAGCCGAAGGCCGAGCCGACGCCGGCGCCGACCGGCACCACGATCTTCCTCATGCCGAGCTTGCGGGCGAGCCGCGCGGCATGCAGCGGCGCCGCGCCGCCGAAGGCGATCAGCGCGCGGTCGGCCGTATCCTTGCCGTTCTCGACGGCGTGCACGCGGGCGGCGCTCGCCATGGTCTCGTCGACGATCTCGGCCACGCCGGCCGCGGCACCCTCGGCGCTGGTCTTGAGCGGTCCCGCGACCGACTGCAGCGCTGCCTTGGCCTTGTCAAGATGCAGCGGGATGGCGCCCCCGGCAAAGCGCTTGGGATCGAGCCGGCCCAGCGCCGTGTCGGCGTCGGTGACGGTGGGTTCGGTGCCGCCGCGGCCGTAGCTTGCGGGTCCGGGCACGCTGCCCGCCGAATCCGGTCCGACCTGGATGCGGCCCAGCGTGTCGATGCGGGCGATCGAACCGCCGCCGGCGCCGATCTCGACCAGCTCGATGACGGGGATACGGACAGGAAGCCCGCTGCCCTGCACGAAGCGGTAGGCGCGCGCCACCTCGAATTGGCGCGAGCGCTGCAATTCGAGATGGTCGAGCAGGGTGAGCTTGGCCGTCGTGCCGCCCATGTCGAAGGCAACGGCTTTGTCGAGCCCGTTCTCCGCCGCCACAGTCAGCGCCAGGATCGCGCCACCCGCCGGCCCGGATTCGACGAGCCGCACGGGGAAGCGCCGCGCCGTCTCGACGGTGGTGATGCCGCCCGACGACATCATCAGCAGCAGCGGCCCGCCGATGCCCTCCTTCTTGAGGCTGGCTTCGAGCTCGCCGAGATAGCCCGCCATGCGCGGCAGCACATAGGCGTTGGCGATGGTGGTCGAGGTGCGCTCGTATTCGCGGATCTCGGGGCAGACCTCGCAGGAGAGCGAGATCGCCACGCCCGGCAGCTCCTTGGCCAGGATCTCACCGGCGCGCCGCTCGTGCGCCTCGTTGGTGAAGCTGTGCAGGAAGCAGACGGCGACCGCCTCGATCTGGCGCAGCTTGAGCTCACCCGCAACTTTGCGCACGGCCTGCTCGTCGAGCGCCATCAGCACCGCGCCGTCGGCGGCGACGCGCTCGGGCACGCCGAAGCGCAGGTCGCGCGACACCAGCGGCTCGGGCCGCTCCATGTAGATGTCGTACTGCTCGAAGCGATGCTCCCAGGCGATCTCCAGCGAATCGCGGAAGCCTGCCGTGGTGATCAGCGCGGTGCTGGCGCCCTTGCGTTCGATCAGGGCGTTGGTGGCGAGCGTCGTGCCGTGCACGACCAGGCCGACGTTGGCAGGCGGGCACCTGGCCTCGGCCAGGATGGCGCGCACGCCCTCCATGACGCCGCGTTCGGGCGCGTCGGGCGTGGTCAGGACCTTGATGGCATGGGCCCTCATGGCGTGGGCTTTGTCGTCGTTTTCGAGGACGACATCGGTGAAAGTGCCGCCGATGTCGACGGCCAGGCGAGCGGTCACGTTACATCGCCACCTTGCGGAAGACTTCGACGAAGCGCTCGACGTCCTGCTCGTCATTGTAGACGTGCGGGCTGATGCGCAGGCGGCCAAGCCGCGGCGCAGCGTAGACGTTCTCGGCGGCGAGCTTCTTGGGCAGGTCGGGCGCCATGCCCTTGGGGAAATAGAGGCTGAGCACGTGGGGCGCGCGCAGCTTCCTGTCCATCACCTGCACGCCGGTGTTGGCGAGTCCGTCGGCCAGCTTGTCGGTCAGCATGGCAAGTCGCGCCACGATGGGCTCGTTGCCCCAGCCGGCCATCATCTCCATGCCGACCGCCGCCATCTCCAGCGAGATGAAATGGTCGCGCTCGCCCATGTCGTAGCGTCGCGCACCCTCGACATAGGCGACGTCGCGGAAATAGACCGTGTCCTCGGCCGACACTGCCTTGCGCGATGCCGATATCTGTTCCAGTGGCACGCCGTTCTGCCGGCGCTTCGCGACATACATGAAGGCGCGGCCGTAGGGCCCCAGCACCCACTTGTAGGTCGGGAAGATCAGGAAGTCGGGATCGAGCGTCTTCACGTCGATACGGCGGATGCCGACATCGTGGGTAGCATCGACCAGCAACGCCGCGCCTTTTGCCTTGGTCGACGTGGCGATGCGCGCCATGTCGAGTGCGCCGCCGTCCGACCAATGGACCGAGGAGATCGAGACCAGGGCCAGCGGTTCGCCGCCGGCGCGATCGATCGCGGTCAGCACAGCCGAGGTCCAGTCGCCGTCGGTCGGTTGCTTGACCTGCTCGACCTTGAATCCGCCGGCCTCGGCGCGACTCATCCACTCCAGCACCGGCGAGGTATGGTCGTCCTGCAGCACCAGCACGCGGCTGCCGCGCGGAATGGTCAACACCTTGCCCGCAGTGGCGACGCCGTAGCCGACCGAGGGGATCAGCGAGACATCGGCGGAGTCGGCGCCGATCAGCGCCGCCGCCGCCTTGCGCGCGCGCTCGTATTGCTTCGGCTGGAAGTCGGCCGGCAGCTTCCACGGCTGGCCCTTGTGCCCGACGGCAGCGCGGCCGGCTTCCTGCACCGCCAATGGCAGCGGGCTCCACGAGGCGGCGTTCAAGAAACAAACCTCGCGCGGGATGTCGAACAGGGCGCGCTGGCAGGGCAACATGGCAGTCTCCGTTTGCAGGACTGCACAGTAGCGTGGCTGTGCCAATCCCAGCCTGACAATTTCTCACACCAGCCATTTGCTAGACTGCCGTCATGCGCCGTTTTCCGCCCCATCGCCTGGTCTGCCTCACCGAGGAGACGGTGGAGACGCTCTATCTCCTGGGTGAGCAGGACCGCATCGTCGGCGTCTCGGGCTATGCCGTGCGGCCGGCCGAAGTCCGGTCCAAGCCCAGGGTCGGTGCCTTCACCTCGGCGCGCATCGACAAGATCCTGGCGCTGGAGCCCGATCTCGTCCTCGCTTTCTCCGATCTGCAGGCCGACATCGTGCGCGAGCTCGCGAAAGCCGGCGTCGCCGTCCACCTGTTCAACCAGCGCGACCTTGCCGGCATCTTCGCCATGATCCGCACCGTCGGCGCATTGATCGGCGCCAGCGACAGGGCGGAAGCGTTGGCGCGGTCGCTCGAGAGCCGCATCGCCGAGGTGGCGCGCGCGTCGCAATCATCGCGCCGCCCGCGCGTCTACTTCGAGGAATGGAACGACCCGATGATCGCGGGCATCGGCTGGGTCTCGGAGCTGATCGAGATCGCCGGTGGCGAGGACGTCTTCGCCCACCTGCGTGGCGCCGCCGGGGCACGCGATCGCATCGTGTCGTCGGACGATGTGGTGGCCGCCCGTCCCGAGGTGATCCTGGCCTCATGGTGCGGCCGCAAGGTCGTGCCGCGCCAGATCGCCGAGCGGCCCGGCTGGGCGTCGCTGCCCGCCGTCGCCGGCGGCCGCATCGTCGAGATCAAGTCGCCGCTGATCCTGCAGCCCGGTCCCGCAGCGTTGACCGATGGCCTCGATGCCATTCGCGCCGCGCTCGGCCACTCATCGATGCAGCAGTGATTACCTTCGATGTAATTGAGAGCACGGCGTCGCAAGCTCACCTTGGTCTCATCAGAGCCAAGGAGGTTCAGATGAGCTATCAGTCCCGCCAACGCTTCGCCGACAAGGATGTCGTGTTCGCGACGCCGGCGTCGCCGCGGGCGACGGTCCGGCAGCGGCTTGCGATGCTCCTCAAGATCTGGCGGGCGCGCACCATGGCGCGGCGCGATCTTGCGAGGATGGATGCCCGCAGCCTGCGCGATGCCGGCATCTCGCCGGCAGCCGCTGCCTATGAATCGGGCAAGACGTTTTGGCAGGCGTTCGGGCCGTTACGGTAACCGATCTGTCATTGGACTCATCTTCGCCTCACAATCGCCATAACCACGCGCCCTGCTAGGGAACTCCCGCCGGACTGGAGCGTTGTTTCACACGCGCAATGCGTGGTCGCTCCTGCCCGGACGGCCCCGTACGCGGCGTGTCTGAGGTCGAGAGCCCCTGCGCGCCTGATGGAATGTCGCCAGCGCAGAGGGGGATCAGCTGAATGGCACCGCCGGATCTCGACCGGACGAACGCGTTGTTTCTCGATCTCGACGGCACGTTGCTCGAGATCGCGGCGACGCCTGAATCCGTCGTCGTCCCGCCGGGCCTCCCTCAGTTGTTGAGCTACCTGCAGTCGCTGCTGGATGGCGCGCTCGCCATCGTGACCGGCCGCTCGATCGGCGTCGTCGACGACCTGCTCAATCCCTATGTCGCCATCGCCGCCGGCGAGCACGGTGCGGCGATGCGCTACCAGGACGGCAAGATCGTCGAGCTGCCGCCACAGGCTGCGGTCCCCGAAGCGTGGCGTGAGACGCTGGCCGCGGCCAGTGAGCGCTGGCCGGGAGTGCTGGTCGAGCCCAAGCCGCATGGGGTCGCCGTTCACTACCGGCTGGTGCCCGAGCGGGGCGACGATGTCTGGCGCCTGGTGCGCGCCCTGGTCCCGCCGGACCACTCCTCGTTCCGCCTGATCCCTGCCCGTGAAGCCGTCGAGATCGGTCCGCGCGCCACCTCCAAGGGCCTGGCGGTCGAGCGGCTGATGGCGCGCCGGCCATTCGAGGGCCGCCGGCCGCTGTTCGTCGGCGATGACTTCACCGACGAGGCCGGTATGGAAGTCGCGCGTCGATTCGGCGGCGAGGGACTGCGCGTCGCCGAAGTGTTCGGCGGCCAACCGGCGGCAGTGCGGGCATGGCTGGCGCGCGGCGCCGAGCTTCTCGCCACGCGCAGCAGTTCGGCCCAGGTCTCGGCGGGAGCGACGCCGTGAGCAGCCTCGAGCTCGGCGTCATCGGCAACTGCGCCATTGCCAGCCTGGTCGATCGCCAGGGCCGGCATGTCTGGCACGGGCTCGGCCGGCTCGATGGCGATCCGGTGTTCAACGCCCTGCTGGGCGGCGACAACCCTTATGGCGGCTTCATGGACGTGCTGGTCGCCGGCGCCAAGGACGAGACCCGCCAGCGCTACCTGCACAACACGGCCATCCTGGAGACCACGATCGAGGGCAACAGCGGCACGGTGCGTATCATCGACTTCGCGCCGCGCTTCCGCCGCTTCGGCCGCATGTTCCGCCCGCCCATGCTGGTGCGCCGGCTCGAGCCTGTCGCCGGACGGCCGCGCGTCATGATCCGGCTCCGGCCGACTTTCGAGTACGGCGCGCGCAAGCCGCAGCTCACCTCGGGCAGCAATCACGCGCGCTTCGTCGGCGAGGCTGCGGTGCTGCGGCTCACCACCGATGCTTCGATCAACTACATCCTGCACGAGACCGAGTTCTCGCTCGACCGGCCCATCACCCTGATCGTCGGCGCCGACGAGAGCATCCCGGACAATCCCGACACGCTCGCCAAGAGCTTCCTCGCCGAGACCGAGTCCTACTGGCAGACCTGGGTGCGCGACCTCAATATCCCGTTCGACTGGCAGCAGGCCGTGATTCGCGCGGCGATCACCCTCAAGCTCTGCAGTTACGAGGACACCGGCGCGGTGCTGGCCGCGCTCACCACCTCGGTGCCGGAAGCGCCCAACACGCCGCGCACCTGGGACTACCGCTTCACCTGGCTGCGCGACGCCTTCTTCACCGTGAACGCGCTCAATCGGCTGTCGGCGACGCGCACCATGGAGCGATATGTGCGCTTCATCGTCGACGTCGTCGAGGCTGGCAGCTCGCGCGGCGAAGTCGACGCCATCGCGCCGCTCTTCCCCATCGCGCCCGGCACAGACACGGCCGAGCGGCTGATCGATTCGCTGCCCGGCTATCGCGGTTTCGGGCCGGTGCGCGTCGGCAACGCCGCCGTCATACAGCGCCAGAACGACACTTACGGCTCGATGGTCCTGACGGCCGCTCAGATGTTCTGGGACGAGCGCCTGCCGCGCCAGGGCGATCTCGAGCTCTATCGCCAGCTCTGCGTCGTCGGCAACGAGGCCAATCGCGCCGCGTTGACCCCCGATGCCGGCCTCTGGGAATACCGGGAGCGCGAGGAAGTGCACACCTTTTCCGCCGGGATGTGCTGGGCCGCCCAGCATCGCCTGGGCCTGATCGCCCGCCGCGTCGGGCTCGATCACGAAGCGCGCGAATGGCTGGCGCGCGCCGGCGTGTTGCGCCAGGAGGTGCTGCAGCGTGGCACCACCCAGGAAGGCTGGATCTCCGGCGTGCTCGACCGCGACATGCTCGACGCTTCGTGCCTGGTGCTGCCCGAGATCGGGCTGCTGGGGTCCGACGACGAGCGGTTCCATGCCACGCTCGACGTCGCCGCCAAGCGCCTGATGAAGAACGGCTTCATGATGCGCTATCGCGAGGCCGACGATTTCGGCAAGCCGTCCAATGCCTTCCTGCTCTGCACCTTCTGGTACATCGATGCGCTGGCCAGCGTCGGCCGCCGCCAGGAGGCGCTGGAGCTGTTCAACAACCTGCTCGCCCGTCGCAACCATGTCGGGCTATTGTCCGAGGATATCGATCCGAAGACCGGCGAGCTGTGGGGCAACTTTCCGCAAACCTACTCGCAGGTCGGGCTGATCCTGTCGGCCATGCGTCTGTCGCGGAGCTGGGAGGAGGGGCTATGGCACGCATCGTGATCGTCTCCAACCGGGTGCCGATTCCCAAAGCACGTGTCGCCGCGGCGGGTGGGCTGGCCGTCGCCCTGAAGGACCTGCTGATCCCGGGCTCGATGTGGTTCGGCTGGAGCGGGCGGCTCTCGCCCGAGCCGTCGCTGCAGCCGGCCTGGGTCGAGGCGCGCGGCGTCACCTACGCCACCGTCGATCTCACCGCCGAGGCGCATCGTGCCTTCTATGTCGGCTTCGCCAACGGCGCGCTGTGGCCGTTGCTGCATTTCCGGCTGGGCCTGATGCATTACCGGCGCGAGGACTATCTCGGCTATCTCTCGGTCAACCAGACCTTCGCCACCTCGCTCGGCCAGGTGCTGCAGCCCGAGGACACGGTGTGGGCGCACGACTATCACCTGATCCCGCTGGGCCGCCTGTTGCGCCAGCGAGGCTTCACGGGTCCGCTGGGCTTCTTCCTGCATGTGCCGTTCGTGCCGCCCTCGATGCTGGAGGCGATGCCGGTGGCGCGCGAGCTGGTGGCCGATCTCTGCGCCTACGACGTCATCGGCTTCCAGACCGAGGAGCATGCGCGCGACTTCCGCGACTGCGCGCAACGGCTGCTCGGCGCCATGGTCGACGGCGAATGGGTGCGGCTGAACGGGCGACGCATGCGCGCCTTCGCCGATCCGATCGGCATCGACGCGCAGGCCTTCGCTGAGGAGGCGGAGCGGGCGGCGCACGACAAGCTCGTGCATCGCGTCTCGGGCAGCCTGTCGGGCCGCCTGCTGGCCGTCGGCGTCGATCGCATGGACTATTCCAAGGGCCTGCCCAACCGCTTCGAGGCTTACGGCCGCCTGCTCGAGCGCCATCCCGAGCATCGCCGGCGCATCCACTTCCTGCAGATCTGCCCGCGCTCGCGCGAGGAAGTCGACGAGTATCGCAAGCTGCGCGCCGAGCTCGACCGGCTGACCGGACGCATCAACGGCCGCTTCTCCGAGTTCGACTGGACGCCGCTGCGCTATTCGACGCGGCCGGCGCCGCGCGCGACGCTGGCCGGCCTCTACCGCATCGGCCGCATCGGCGTGGTGACGCCGCTGCGCGACGGCATGAACCTGGTGGCCAAGGAGTTCGTCGCCGCCCAGTCCGACGAAGATCCGGGCGTGCTGGTGCTGTCGAAGTTCGCCGGCGCCGCCCAGGAGCTGACCGAGGCGCTGATCGTCAATCCCTTCGATCCCGACGCCATCGCCGACGCCATGCACGCCGCGCTTTCCATGCCGCTCGCCGAGCGTCGCGAGCGTCATGCCGCGCTCAGGGCCAAGGTGTTCCGCACCACCGCCGCCACCTATTGCCAGCGTTTCCTCGACGCGCTCCGAGCACCGGCGCGCAGGCTGCAGGCGGCGTAGGGCCCAACCGTCGGTTGGTCGCGGGCGGCAAGGTCATGGGCTAGGCTGCGCCCGCCTGCCCATGAGCATCATCTCGCGCCTCTGCATCTCAGGCTACCGTTCGCTGCGTGACGTCAGGCTCGAGGTCGGCCAGCTCACCGTCGTCACCGGGGCCAACGGCAGCGGCAAGTCGAGCCTCTACCGCGCGCTACGCCTGCTCGCCGACGTGGCGCAGGGGCGGATCATCCAGTCGCTGGCGATCGAAGGTGGCCTGCAATCGGCGCTGTGGGCCGGGCCGGAGCAGTTCTCGCGGGCGATGAAGAAGGGCGATCAGCCGGTCCAGGGCACGCGGCGCAACAGTCCGGTTGGCCTGAAGCTCGGCTTCTCGTCGGACGACTATGGTTACGCCATCGATCTTGGCCTGCCGATCCCGGACTCCCGCTGGTTCAACAAGGACCCGGTGATCAAGGCGGAGAGCCTCTGGACAGGCCTCCTCCTGGGACGCGCCAACACCTTTGCCCAGCGCAAGGGGCCGGCGGTCAGCCTGCGCAACCAGGAAGGCGAATGGCGTCTCGCCCACGACGGCCTTGCCTCCTATGACAGCATGCTGACCCATTGCAGCGATCCGCGCGATGCGGCGGAGCTGCTGCAGATGCGCGAGACCCTGCGCGGCTGGCGGTTCTACGACCACTTCCGTACCGACAACGACGCGCCCGCCCGCCGCCGCCAGGTCGGCACGCGCACGCCGGTGCTGGCGAGCGACGGCGCCGATCTCGCGGCGGCAATCGCCACCATCCAGGAGGTCGGTGAGGACGGCGCGCGGGCGGCGGCGGTCGCCGATGCCTTTGCCGGCGCCT
>JADHLS010000057.1 GCA_016780605.1 Reyranella sp. | reverse complement strand
AGACCAACAAGGGCGCCCGCATCCATACCGTCATCGACTACGTGCGCGAGCAGTTCCGCCAGGACGAGCGCGAGTGGTTCTCGACAACCGTGCGCGGCACCCCGCTGGCGGCCGCTTAGTCATTGGAGCGCGGACCTCCAGGTCCGCTCATTGCTATTCCGGACCCGCGCACATCGTGCGCGCTCATGCGCTTGAGCAGGCGCGTTGTTGCTCAACAAGACTGCAGCGACGCAGGGGGCGGTGACCCTCGCATGTGGCGACCAGGGCTAGCCGTTGGTCCCTCCCGCGAAACAGGGAAGACAGTCAATGCAGTCCGAAGCTAGGCTGGTTCTCCTCTCTCGCGCGTTGGTGGATGCACGGGGTCTGGATCCAGATCGGGGTATTCTCGCAACACGGACACGAGCATGTCTGCATAGAGCCCCATAATTTCCCCGAGCCTGCGTCGGAAGGCTCGCCTTTCATCTTCATCAGCGATTTTCAAGGACAGGGCGTCCAACGCACCAAGGTCTCGACACTCGACGAGAATATCAACCACTTTGGTAGCAACCGCTCTTTCCATGATTCGCCTATCAATAGCTGCAGCCGCTTGGCTCGACGCAGTCTCGCATGCACCGCCGATACATAAAGAATTGATTCGTTCCGGAAGGGCCGGGGAAAGGTTTCAATTCAAACCGGCTAATGCAACGATCGTGACAGTCAGCAATTACCTTTGCGCAATCGACGGCAACGCGAAAGTCCGACCTTGGAGTAGGTATAGGAGGTGGCGCCAGAAAGTCATTCGGCGCAAATGAATTGTACACGCGATCCATTGCAGTCGGACCGGTTGAACCGTCTTCTCGGACCCGGAAACCGGGAACATAGTCGGCTACACGTAGGCGAAATCCGGGCACCTCGGCCTCGGGAACCAAGTTAAACATAAGTATGCTCCTTGCATGGCATCTACCACCAAGGCGTGAGGTTATCATGACTAAAGTATATTGTCAATAACCGTAGTGATAGCAATGCTAGCACGGAGTTCCATTGTCTTTGGGCCGCTTCGATCTCGGCCTCGTGGCTAGGCTTCGGATAGTCGCGGTAAACCGCGACCTTGGAGGTCCGCACTCCAAAGACTACAGCACAGCCTTTAGCCGCTTGTAGACCGCCTCGATCTCGGCCTTGTCGCCGGGCTTGTAGTCCCAGTTGAGGGCGACGCCGTCGTTGGGACGGCGCGGCATGATGTGGAAGTGGAGATGCGGCACGCTCTGGCCGGCGCCCGCGCCATTGGCCTGCAGGAGGTTCACGCCGTTGGGCTTGAGTTCCGTCATCACCGCCTTGGCGACCTTCTGGGCCGTCGCCGCAACGGCCGCCAGCACATCGGTCGGAATCGTATCGACCATCGGCCAATGGCCCTTGGCGACGCTGAGCGCATGGCCCGGATTCACCGGGTTGATGTCCATGAAGGCGATGGTCTTGTCGTCTTCCAGGAGCTTGAAGCTCGGGATCTGGCCCGCGACGATCTTGCAGAAGATGCAGTTGGCGTCGGTCGGATGGCTCATCGTTTGTCTCCCCTCATCCGTTGAGCAGGATTGCACCGAGCTCGCGCAGCCGCAGGAAGGGCTGCGCGCCGGCCGGCAGGGTGAGATCGAAGCCGAGGCGGCCGAGCCTGGCAATGCCCTCGCGGCCGAAACGGTCGCGCAGCGATTCGGCGATCCAGCCTTCGCTCTGGCGATGACGGGCGACGACGAGCCGGTTGTCGGCCGACAGATGCGCGCGATGCGCCTCGAGCGCCGCGACGAGCTTGTCCATGCCTTCGCCATTGCGCGACGAGACGGCAAGCGTGCGAGCCAGCCAGTCGTCGCCGGCGGTAGCAAGTGACAGCGCTCCCGCTACGTCGGCGCGTGCCCGCTCGGCCGCGGCACCGAGGTCGGCCTTGGTGACGACGATCAGGTGCGGGATCTCGACGATGCCTGCCTTCATGAACTGCAGCGAATCGCCCGAGCCCGGCTGGACGCAGAACACGACGGTGTCGGCCACGCCCGCGACATCCGTTTCCGATTGGCCCACGCCCACCGTCTCGATCAGCACGCGGTCGAACAGGGCACGCATCACCACCATGGCCGCCAGCGTCTGGTCGGCCAAGCCACCCAGCCGGTCACGCGCCGCCATGGAGCGGACGAAGCTGCCCTCGTCGGCGCTGTCATGGACAATGCGCACGCGGTCGCCCAGCAGCGCGCCGCCGCTCGACTTCGAGGATGGATCGACGGCGATCACGCCGACGGTCTTGCCGGCCTTGCGCCATGCGGCAACGAGTGCGGCGCACAACGAGGATTTGCCGACACCGGGAGGCCCGGTCACGCCGACGACATGCGCGCGGGGCTCACGCCAGGCGGCATCAAGCAACGCCTGCGCTGCCTCACCCTCGGGATCGCGCTCCAGACCGGCAAGCGCACCCGCCAGGGCGCGCTTGCCGCCGTCACGAAGCGCCGAAAGGCTCATTCCGTCTTGAGCGCGCCGCCCAGCGCCGCCTGCGCGGCAGCGAGCCGCGCGATGGGCACGCGGAAGGGCGAACAGGACACGTAGTCGAGTCCGGCCTTGTGGCAGAAGAACACCGAGGCCGGATCGCCGCCATGCTCGCCGCAGATGCCGAGCTTCAGGCTGTTGCGCACCTTGCGGCCGCGCTCGCGCGCGATCTCGATCAGCTCGCCCACGCCCTCGACGTCGAGCGAGGCGAAGGGATCGTGCTCGAGGATGCCGCGCTGCTGGTACTTCTCGAGGAACGACGCCGAATCGTCGCGGCTGAGACCGAAGGTGGTCTGCGTGAGGTCGTTGGTGCCGAAGCTGAAGAAAT
Organism: Reyranella sp.; assembly: GCA_016780605.1. Classification (GTDB taxonomy): domain Bacteria; phylum Pseudomonadota; class Alphaproteobacteria; order Reyranellales; family Reyranellaceae; genus Reyranella. The sequence continues at coordinate 10,010 of JADHLS010000057.1, read as the reverse complement.
CCGCCGACTCGGCGATGTCGCCGGCGCGCAGCGCGGCGCGCGGCAGCTCGATCATGGTGCCGACCAGATAGTCGAGCTTCTCGCCCGAGAGCTGGCTCACCTCGGCCGCCACCTGGTCGACCACGACCTTCATCAGGTCGAGTTCCTTACGCGTGGCGACCAGCGGGATCATGATCTCCGGGATCACCGACTTGCCGTTCTTCTTCTGGACGTCGGCGACCGCCTCGAAGATCGCGCGGGCCTGCATCTCGTAGATCTCCGGGTAGGAGATGCCGAGCCGCACGCCGCGATGGCCGAGCATCGGGTTGAACTCGTGCAGCTTGTTGGCCCGCGCCTCGATCTCGGCGACGTCGACGCCGAGGTCCTTGGCCACGACCTCCATGTCGGCCTGGGTCTTGGGCAGGAACTCGTGCAGCGGCGGATCGAGCAGACGGATCGTGACCGGCAGGCCTGCCATGATCTCGAACAGCTCGACGAAGTCCTGACGCTGCATGGGCTGGATCTTGGCCAGCGCCGCGCGACGCGCCTTCTCGTCGTCGGCCAGGATCATCTGGCGGACGGCGACGATGCGGTCGCCCTCGAAGAACATGTGCTCGGTGCGGCAGAGCCCGATGCCCTCGGCGCCGAACTTGCGCGCCGTGGCGGCGTCGGTCGGCGTCTCGGCATTGGCCCGCACGCCGAGGCGACGCACCTCGTCGGCCCACACCATCAGCTCGGCGAAATCGCCCGAGAGCTCGGGCTGTACCGTCGGCACGACGCCCAGCATGATCTCGCCGGTGCCGCCATCGAGGGTGATGAACTCACCCGCCTTGACCGTCGTGCCGCGCACGGAAAGCGTGCCGGCGCGGCCGTCGATTCGCACGTCGCCGGCGCCCGCGACACAAGGCTTGCCCATGCCGCGGGCCACCACGGCGGCGTGGCTGGTCATGCCGCCGGTCGAGGTCAGGATGCCCTCGGCGGCGTGCATGCCGTGGATGTCCTCGGGACTGGTCTCGCGGCGCACCAGGATCACCTTCTCACCGGCGCGCGCCTGCCTCTCGGCATCATCGGCAGTGAACACGACCTTGCCCGAGGCCGCGCCGGGCGACGCCGGCAGGCCCTTGGCGATCACCTTGCGCTGCGCCTTGGGATCGAGCGTCGGATGCAGCAGCTGGTCGAGAGAGGATGGCACGATGCGGGCCACCGCCTCCTTCCGGTCGATCAGGCCCTCGCGCACCATGTCGACGGCGATCCTGAGCGCGGCCTTGGCGGTGCGCTTGCCGTTGCGAGTCTGCAGCATGTAGAGCTTGCCGCGCTGCACGGTGAACTCGATGTCCTGCATGTCGCAGTAGTGCTTCTCCAGCGTCTGGCGCACGCCGGCCAGCTGCTTGAAGACTTCGGGCATCACCTCTTCCATGGCAGGCGCATCGGACTTCTGCGCCTCCTTGCCCTGCACGGTGAGATGCTGCGGCGTGCGGATGCCGGCCACCACGTCCTCGCCCTGGGCGTTCACCAGGTATTCGCCGTAGAACAGGTTGACGCCGGTCGAGGGATCGCGCGTGAAGGCGACGCCGGTGGCGCAATCGTCGCCCATGTTACCGAACACCATGGCCTGCACGTTGACCGCGGTGCCCCAACTCTCGGGGATCGAGTGCAGGCGCCGGTAGGTGATGGCGCGCTGGTTCATCCACGAGCCGAACACCGCGCCGATGGCGCCCCACAGCTGCTCGCGCGGCTCCTGGGGAAACGGCTTGCCGGTGCGCTTCTCGACGATCTTCTTGTACTCGGTGACGACCGAACGCCAGTCGTCGGCCTTGAGGTCGGTGTCCATGTGGACGCCGAGATCCTCCTTCTTGAGCTCGAGCGACTCCTCGAAATAGTGATGCCCGACATCGAGCACGACATTCGAGTACATCTGGATGAAGCGGCGGTAGCTGTCCCAGGCGAAACGCTCGTCGCCGGACGACTTGCCGAGCCCCAGCACGGTGCGGTCGTTCAGGCCGAGGTTCAGCACGGTGTCCATCATGCCGGGCATCGAGGCGCGCGCGCCCGACCGCACCGACACCAGCAGCGGATTGTTGGCATCGCCGAACTTGGCGCCGACGACCTGCTCGACGCGAGCGAGCGCCTTCTCGACCTCGTCCTTCAGCTCGCCCGGATAGGCGTTGCCGTTGGCGTAGTACCAGGTGCAGACCTCGGTGGTGATGGTGAAGCCTGGCGGCACGGGCAAGCCGAGGCTCGACATCTCGGCCAGGTTGGCGCCCTTGCCGCCCAGCAGATTGCGCATGTCGGCGCGGCCCTCGGCCTTGCCATCTCCGAAACTGTAGACCCACTTGGCCATCTCAGCCCTCGATCCTGGAGAAATCCGCCACCGAATCCATGGTGGCGCGTATCTGGTTGAGCAATTTCAGCCTGTTCAGCCGCAAATCGGGCTTCTCGGCGACATTGACTGTGACCTTTTCGAAGAATGCGTCGATGGGCCCACGCAAGCCTGCGAAGGCCTGCATCGCCGCGGCGAAATCCTCGCGCTGCAACGCGGGCGTCACAAGGCGTTCGACTTCGGCCAAGGCAGCGGCAACGTTCTTCTCTTCGATTTGTTGCAGCAGTGCGGCATCGGGCGCGCCGGCGATCCTGGACGCCAGGGTCTTGTCCTTTTTCTCCTCGGCGCGAACGATGTTGGCGGCGCGGCCGTAGGCCGTCAGCAGGTTCTTGCCCGCTTCGGTGCCGAGGAACGACTGCACCGCCTCGACCCGCGCCAGCAGCCGCACCAGATCGTCCTCGCCGCCCAGCGCGAACACGGCATCGACCACGTCGTGGCGCACGCCCTTCTCGCGCATCTGCACCTTCAGGCGATCGGCGAAGAAGGCCATCAGGTCGTCGGCCGAGAAGAACTTCTTCAGCGGCAGGCGGATGTTGTTCTCGACGATGATGCGGATGACGCCGAGGGCGGCACGGCGCAAGGCGTAGGGATCGCGCGAGCCCGTCGGCTTCTCGCCGATCGACCAGAACGACACCAGCGCATCGAGCTTGTCGGCGAGCGCCACGGCGATCGACACGGGCGCGGACGGGCAGCGATCATTCGGGCCGGCCGGCGCGTAGTGATCGCCGATCGCGTCGGCGACCGCGGCCGAAATCTTCTCCTCCAGCGCATAGTAGCGGCCCATGATCCCCTGCAGCTCGGGGAACTCGCCGACCATGCCGGTCACCAGGTCCGCCTTGCAGAGCAGCGCCGCCTGCTCGACTTGGGAGATGTCGGCACCCGGTACCGACGTCGCGATCTGCGAGGCGAGCTGGGTGATGCGCTGGACGCGCTCGGCCTGGGTGCCGAGCTTGGCGTGGAAGACGATGTCCTTCAGGGCCGGCAGCCGCTCGGCCAGGCGCTGCTTTCGGTCCTGGTCCCAGAAGAACTTGGCGTCGCTCAGACGCGAGCGCAGCACGCGCTCGTTGCCGTCGACAATGGTCTTGCCGCCGTCGCGCGCCACGTTGTTGGCGACCACGACGAAGCGATTGGCGAGCGCGCCCGACCTGTCAGTCGTCACGAAATAGCGCTGGTGCGTCTTCATCGACACGATCAGCACCTCGGGCGGCACGCCCATGAACTGCGCATCGATGGTGCCGAGCATGGGCACCGGCCATTCGACCAGCCCCGCGACTTCGTCCAGCAGGCCCTCGTCGGCCTTGAGCGCCACCTGCGCTTCGGTGCAGAGCCTCTCAGCGCCCTCGAACACGACCTGCTTGCGCTCGGCCGGGTCGAGCATGACGTGCGCCGCCCTGAGCTTGGCCGTGTAGTCGGCGAAGCCCGCGACCTTGATCGGGCCGTTGCTGAGGAAGCGATGGCCGCGTGTGGTGTCGCCGAATTTGATCGGCGCCATCTGCCCGCCGGGCGCGATCTCACCCGCCAGCACCTTGCCGTCGAACAGGGCCACGATGGACTGCAGCGGCCGCACCCAGGTCATGGTGCCGCTGCCCCACCTCATCGACTTCGGCCAGGGCAGCGCCTTCATCGCGGCATCGATGATGCCGGGCAGTGCTTCGGCGGTCGGGCCACCCTTCTTTCTGATGACGGCAAACCAGAACTCGCCCTTCCCGGTGTCGCGCTTCTCGGCCTGATCGAGCGAAGCGAGCCCTGTGGCCTTGAGGAAGCCCTGCACCGCCTGATCGGGCGCGCCGACGCGCGGGCCGCGGCGTTCCTCGCTCACGTCGGCACGCGCCGTCGGCAGGCCGTCGACCACCAAGGTCAGCCGGCGCGGCGTCGCGAAGGCGCTGGCGTCCTTGAACTCGAGCCCGGCGGCTTTCAGACCGTCACCGACCAGCCGCTTGAGATCGTCGGCGGCGCGCGCCTGCATGCGCGCCGGGATTTCCTCGCTCAGCAATTCGAGAAGAAGCTCGGCCATCACGCCGCTTCCTTCTGTGTCGCCAGCCATGCCTCGCAGCACGCCTTGGCGAGATCGCGGACGCGCAGGATGTAGCTCTGCCGCTCGGTGACGCTGATGACGCGGCGCGCGTCCAGGAGATTGAAGCAGTGCGAGGCCTTGATGCACTGCTCATAGGCCGGCAGCGGCAGCCTCTTCTCGATCAGCCGCCCACACTCCTTCTCCGCGTCGGCGAAGTGGCGGAACAGCATGTCGGTGTCGGCGAACTCGAAATTGTAGGCCGACTGCTCCCGCTCGTTCTGCAGGAAGACGTCGCCATAGGAGAGTGGCACCTCGGAGTCGGCCCGGTTGAAGGGCAGCTCGAAGATCGACTTCTTGTCGAAGAGATACATGGCCAGCCGCTCGAGCCCGTAGGTGATCTCGCCCGACACCAGATCGACGTCGATGCCGCCGACCTGCTGGAAGTAGGTGAACTGGCTGATCTCCGAGCCGTCGCACCACACTTCCCAGCCCAGCCCCCAGGCGCCGAGCGTCGGGCTCTCCCAGTCGTCCTCGACGAAACGCACGTCGTGCAGGGAGGTATCGATGCCAATCGCGGCCAGCGAGCCCAGGTAACGCTCGAGGATGTCTGGCGGCGAGGGCTTCAGGATCGCCTGGAACTGATAGTAGTGCTGGAGCCGCATCGGATTGTCGCCGTAACGGCCGTCCGTCGGGCGCCGTGAGGGCTGCACATAGGCCGCGTACCAGGGCTTGGGACCCAGCGCGCGCAGCGTCGTCGCCGTATGGAAGGTGCCCGCGCCCATTTCCATGTCGAACGGCTGCAGGATCAGGCAGCCCTGGCGCGCCCAATAGTCCTGCAGGGTCAGAATGAGTTCCTGAAAGCACGTCGGTTTTGGGCGTGCTGAGGGTTCGGACACCGGTATACCCCGAAGCTCAGAAGGCCTTGTGTTTCTACGACTTAAGGCCGTTGTTGCGGTGCGGCAAAATAGGTGCCACCCCCACCCCGGTCAACCGCGCCGACCAGGGGACTGGGGACGACCGCATTGGCCGCATTTTTCGGCCTCGGCGGGAATATAGGCACCGCAGCCGGCGCACTGGACGGTGTCCTGGATCGCCGCTGTCCGGCGCGTGGCGACGGGCTGGGCTGGCGGCGGTGGCGGCGCGGACCGTGCAGGTTGGTCGTTGCCGACGAACTTGTCCCACATGCCCTTCCAGCGATGGAAGGTCTTCCACGCCGCGTAGACCGCGACACCGAACAGGATGATCTTGAGCAGGAAGCCCATGCGGCCATTTGAGGTCCCTGCAACTTCCGGTCAAGCGCGGTATATGCTGAAGCCATGAATGGAAGGGACGACGCGCCGCTCGACCTGTTCGTGGTCGGCGGCGGGATCAACGGCGCGGGCATCGCCTGCGACGCAGTGGGGAGGGCGCTGAAAGTCGGGCTGTGCGAGGCGGACGATTTCGCCGCCCACACCTCCTCGGCCTCGACCAAGCTGATCCATGGCGGCCTGCGCTACCTGGAGCACTACGAGTTCCGGCTGGTGCGCGAGGCGCTGCAGGAGCGCGAGGTCCTGCTGGCCAAGGCGCCGCACCTCAGCTTTCCGCTGCGTTTCGTGCTGCCGCACGAGCCGCATCTTCGGCCGCGCTGGATGCTGCGCATCGGCCTCTTCCTCTACGACCACCTCGACTGGCACATGACCCTGCCCAAGTCGATCGCGGTTGACCTGCCGACCTCCAAGTTCGGCACCGGGCTGAAACCCTCGTTCAAGAACGGCTTCGTCTATTCCGACGCCTGGGTCGACGATGCGCGACTGGTGGTCGCCAACCTGAAGTCGGCGCGACAGATGGGCGCCAGCATCTACGCCCGCCATCGCTGCGTATCGGCACGGCGGACCAGCGACGGCAAGCTGTGGGACATCGAGCTGGCTGCACCCAACAACGGCATCGTGAAGGTGCAGGCGCGCGGCCTGGTGAACGCGACCGGGCCGTGGGTGAAGCGCTTCCTCGACGAGCAGACCCACATCAAGACGGGCAAGCGTGTGCGCCTGATCAAGGGCAGCCACATCGTCGCGCCACGGCTCTACGAGGGCAACCACGCCTTCATCCTGCAGAACGCCGACCAGCGGATCATCTTCATCATCCCCTACGAGCGCGAATTCTCGGTGATCGGCACCACCGACATCCCCGCGCACGAAGGCGAGAAGCCGGTCTGCACCCAGGAGGAGATCGATTACCTGTGCGGGATCGCCAGCCACTACATGGTGAAGCCGGTGCGGCCCGCGGATGTCGTGTGGACCTATTCGGGCGTGCGCCCATTGTTCGACGACGGCGACGACAATCCCTCGGCCGTGACCCGCGACTATCACCTGGAGCTGGACGGCGCGGTCGGCACGGCGCCGTTGCTCTCGGTGTTCGGCGGCAAGATCACCACCTACCGGCGGCTCGCCGAGCACGCGCTGCGCGACCTGCGCCCGCACTATCCCCGCATGGGCGGCGAATGGACGGCGGGACGGGCGTTGGCCGACGGGGAGCTGGCCGACGCCCCGACCTTCGAGGAGGCATTCGACCAGTTCGTGGCCTCGGCCGCCGTGGTCAAGCCAGGCTTGCCCAAGGAGCTCCTGCGGGCGCTGGCGCGCAGGCACGGTTCGGGCATCGACGACGTACTGGAAGGAGTGAAGACGGTGGCCGACCTGGGCCGCCACTTCGGCGGCCATCTCTACGAGACAGAGGTTCGCTACCTGGTGCGCGACGAATGGGCGTTCGAGGCCGACGACGTGCTGTGGCGACGCACCAAGGAAGGCCTGCACATGACGGCGGCCGAGCGCGAGGCGTTCGCCCGCTGGATGGCCGAACTGCGGCCGAACTTTACATAACTTAACACTGTACCGGGGCACGCCGGCGCCCGAGCGGACGTATCATCGGAAGCTCCGCTTCATCCGGTGAGGTCCAACAATGTCGCTCCGTCCCCTGCTGCTCGCCGCTCCCGCCGCCCTGGCCGCCGGCCTGTTCTTCGCCGCCCCCTCTTTTGCACTGGATGCCGGCCTCGATGACGACCTGCTGGAGCTCGCCCAGGCCACGCCGCCGGCGCCCCCTGCCGCCGGCCCGGACCGTCGGGCCGCCTTCAACCCGAAGGCCTTCTGCCTCGACCGCGTGGCGCGGCGCGCCGGCAACCGCACCTATCTCAAGATCAAGCTCGACCTGAAGCCCGAGCAGATGACGGCGTGGGACAACTTCGCCAAGGCCTCGGACGACGCCGACGTCAAGGACACCGCACGCTGCAACGCGCTGCCGACCGACATGAAGGAGCGGCCGAACTACGTCCAGCAGCTCACCCTGGAAGAGACCTACATGAAGGCCCGCGTCGAGCGCATCGAGGCGGTGAAGCCGAGCCTGGTCGCGCTCTACGACTCGCTGTCGCCCGAACAGAAGGCGGTGCTCGACCGCCCGCGCCCGATGATGATGGGCCACCGTCACGGCGGCGGCCCGCGGTAATCTCTTGCCGGACCGCGGGCCTCCAAGGTCGCGGTAAACCGCGACCCACCCGCATCATGATCATGAGCGGGCCTGGAGGCCCGCGGTCCGGCAAGATTACCAATCGCTGGCGCGGGTGATCTTCATCAGGTCGTCGGCCATCGTCAGCGCCGTCAGCACGCCGGTCTTGGGATTGTCGGGCATCGCCTTGCCCAGGCGCTCGAGCTTGAGCTCACCGGAATCGCTCACGACCTCGAGCCTGCTGGCATTGGTTCCGGCGGGCAAGGTCGGGTCGGCGACCAGCTCGATGTCGGTCTTGTCGAGGCCGGCGCCGCAGAGCGCCACCGTCACCGCAAGATTGGCGTTCTTGGGATAGAGCCGGCCGGCGTCGGCGGGCTTCCCGCGGAAGATCACCGTTGGCTCCTTGATCGCGGGCAGGTCGAAATCGGTCTCGGCCGGCGTGCCGGACCAGGCATGCGGCGGCTTGATCGACACGTACTTCACGCGCTCGAGCTTGCCGAGCCGCATCGCCAGCAGCCCGTCGAGGCCCGCGATCGCGCCCGACGGCAGGCGCAGCCGGGCCCCGCTCTTCTCGGCCGCCTTGATGTGCTTCCTGTAGAGCTTGGCATCACCGTAGGCGCCGGTCGCAATGACCATCAGGTCGATGCCCTTCTTCAGGATGGTCTCGCCCCAGTCGCGCACGGCCTGCTGGCTCGCCGCCTCGACCACCACGTCGGGCTTGAGCTTCAGGAGCTCTTTCAGGGTCTCGACGACGGCGACCTTGCGGCCGACCTGCTTCTGGGTCTCCTTGGCGCGGCCGGGCCGCACCAGGACGCCCACGATGTCGATGTCGGGCTTCTTCTCGCGGAACAGGTCGAACAGGGTCTGGCTGATGGCACCGTAGCCGATCAACGCGATCTTGAGCCGCTTCCTGCGCGCCATGCATGTCCCCCGCGAGTTCCAGAGCGCGGCACTATACCGGCTGGGCGCGGGCCTTGCGACCGCGAGGGGCCACGGTTATAACCCCGCCTCCCGAGCGGGGTGCCTCCGTTTCTGACGGAGTGTAGCTCAGCCTGGTAGAGCACTAGCTTCGGGAGCTAGGGGCCGGAGGTTCAAATCCTCTCACTCCGACCAATCGGGACGAACGGCGCGCAGCGATGCGCGCCGTTTGCTTTTGCACGCCGCGCGACGCCTAGAACGCTGGTCTGCCGCCAGGCTGCGGGATCTGCCCGCTGCGCCGACCAACTGGATCGCCAGGCGCAATGACATAGGACGGCGTCCCCGGCGGGTTCGCGTCGAGCGCATTCGGCGGCCTGTTGTCGGTCATCTGGGTAGGCGGCATCACGCCGGGCTGGCTGTTCTGGAGCCCGCCGGAGTCAGCGGCCGGCGCGGTGCCCTGCGGTGGCGATGGGCTGGTGTCCGGGATCACGCCTGGAGCCCGATTGGGATCTGAGCAGGCGGCGGCCAGGACGCCTAAAGCGATGACGCTAAGCCAAATGCGTGTCACGTCAGCCTCCCCTACCGATCGTTCGGCGGTGCATTTCCATAGAATACTCACGCGGCTGGCGAACTGCAAAAGCGCGTGACGAACTTGGCGCCGCACCGGCGAACCCACCGGTGCGGTCGTTGACCTCCACCGGGAATGCCGGCAGGCTCTTTTTGCACGGCGCGGCAACGCGCGCCCCTGTCGAGATCGTTTCGGGAGATCGCTTATCGAGTAGGCGTTTCGATCACATAGCCCACTTCGGCCCAAACAAAGCGTTCTGGGAGGCGACGTCATGACCGACGAAGCAAACAAAAAGGGTCCCGAAAGTACAAGGCGTGAGTTCCTCACCGCGACGACGGCGCTGGCCGGCGCTGCCCTCGCGGGTCTGCCTGGCGCCGCCAAGGCGGAACGCAAGCGCAACCCAAAGCGCGGCGGCACGGTGCGCTTCGGCACGCGCGACGATTCTGTCGGTCTCGATACCCATCGCAACTTCATCTACTACGTCTCTCAACCGATGGCCGGCACCACCGGCGGCCTGCTCGACTTCGACGCGGGCATGAACATCGTGGCCGGCATCGCCAAGGAATGGGAGCCGTCGAAAGACCTCAAGACCTGGACCTTCAAGCTGCGCCAGGGGGCCGAGTTCCATAACGGCGAGACGATCGACGCCCAGGCGGTGAAGTGGAACCTCGAGCGCATCC
>JADHLS010000056.1 GCA_016780605.1 Reyranella sp. | reverse complement strand
CGACATCCTGCACGTCCCGTTCACCGGCAGCGCTCCGGCGGTGGCGGCATTGCTGGGCGGCCATGTCGACATGAGCTTCGACACCATGCCCTCGATCTGGAGCAATGTTGAGGGCGGCAAGTTGCGTGCGCTGGGCGTGGTGAGTGCCGAGCCCACCCCCGCCGCGCCCGAGCTGCCGCCTCTGGCGAAGGGTCTGCCCGAGTTCGATGTGACCGCGTGGGAAGGCATCGTGGCGCCGGCGGGCACGCCCGACGCCATCGTGGCGCGGATCGCGGCCGACATCCGCAAAGTCGCGAGCGACCCTGGCTTCGTGAAGACCATGTTGGACGTCGGCGCCGTGATCGTCACCGACACGCCGGCGGAGTTTTCCGACTTCATCAAGCGCGACCATGCCAAATGGCAGAAGGTGATCGGCGCGGCGGGCATCGCCATCGAGTAACTAGCGACCGCAGGGCGAAGCGTCGATCTTTGCCCGGCCGGCTTTTTGCTAGCATTGTCCTGTCGCTGTACGCCCCGGGACCCGCACCATGCGCCGTCGTCATCTCCTCGCCGCACCGCTCTTCGCCGCACCCTTCGCTGTTCGCGCGCAATCGCTGTTCGGCGACCGGCCGCTCCGCATGATCGTGCCCGTCGCCGCCGCCGGCGCGTCCGACATCGTGGCCCGCATCCTGGCGGAGGCGATGACGCCGCTGCTGGGTCGCCCGATCGTCGTCGAGAACATGGCGGGCGCCGGCAGCACGCTCGGCGCCAACGCCTTCCAGCAAACGCCGGCGGATGGGCAGACGATCTATGTCCCCACCAACAACCACGCGCTGATGAAGCTGATCTATCCGCAGTTTGCGTATGATCCGGCAGCGGACTTCGTGCCCGTCGCGCTCGCGACCCGCCAGCCCTTCGTCGTTGCCGTGCACAGCTCGGTGCCGGCCAACAGCGTGCCGGAGCTGATCGCCTGGCTGAAGCAGCGCGGCGCGGAAGCAAATTGCGGCGCCGCTGCGCCGGGCGCGGTCAACTACATGGCCGCCGAGCTGTTCCGCCTGCGCGCCGGCGTCGACTTCACCATCGTGTCCTATCGCGCGGCCGCCGCCTCGGCCCAGGACGTGGCGGCGGGCCGGCTCGATTTCACCATCGACAGCCCGAGCCTGCTGATGCCGCTGGTGCGCCAGGGCAAGCTGCGCGCGCTCGCGGTGACGATGGCCGGCGGCTCGACGCTGCTGCCCGGCTTGCCGGGACTGCAGGAGGCGGGCGTGCCGGACTACGACAACGCGGCCTGGACGATGATCTTCGTCCGTCCCGGCACGCCCCAGCCGGCGTTGGCGACGCTGCGTTCTGCCGCGGCGCGCGCCCTCGCCGATGCGGCGGTGCGCGAGCGTCTGGCGACGGCGGGCTTCGAGACCTGGCCCGATTGCTCTCCGGCCGCAGCGGCGGCGCTGCTGCGGGCGGAGATCGCGCGGTGGACGCCGATCGTCGCGCGCCTCAATCTCAAACCCAGCTGAAAAGGGACCTGACCGTGGGGGAAAAGATCGAGGAGCTTGCGCGCTTCATTGCGCGCACGGGCTGGGACGACATGCCGGAAGCGGTGCACCGCCGCGCCAAGCTCGTCCTGCTGGACACGATCGGCGTGACCTTAGCCGGCGCGGCGCGGCCCGAGGTCACGGGCTTGACCAAGCGGCTGCTGGCGGGCGCGGGACGCGGCGCGACCGTCCTCGGCCCCGGACTGCCGCAGGCCGACATCCGCACCGCGGCGCTGCTGAACGGTATCGCCGCGCGCTCAGTGGAACTGTGCGAGGGCGTGCGTGGTCTTCAGCCGGCGCCGCACATCCTGCCCGGCGTCATGGCCATCGCCGAGCAGCGCGGCCTCGGCGGCCGCGCCATGCTGGGCGCATTCGTGCTGGGCTACGAAGGCGCCGGCCGGCTCAATCGCGGCTACGCGCAGCGCATCGTCTCGCATCCCAACGGCCAGCTCTCGCTGCTCGGTGCGGCCGCGGCCGGCGCGCGGCTGCACGGGCTGGATGGCGCCGGCGTCAGCCTCGCGATGCGCATCGCCACCAGCATGTTGATGACGGCGAGCTACGGCAACACCGTCGCCGGCGGCACGGCGCTCAACCTGCCGGCGGGACTCGGCGCGGTGGCCGCGACGCTGGCGCCGGAGATGGCGGCGGCGGGCTACGTCGCGCTGGACGACGCGATCGAGGAGGCGCCCGGCCTGATGGTCAGTGAAAACAGCGCGGGGACTTTGGCCGACGATCTCGGGCAGCGCTGGGAAATCCTGGAGAACTATTTCCGCTTCTACGCCTGCTGCAATCCGATCCATTCGGCGCTCGACAGCCTGGCCGAGACCCTGGCCGTGCTGAAGCCCAAGCCGGAGGAGGTGGCGCGGGTCGACGTCGCGACCTTCGCCTTCGCCGCGCTCATGCGCAATGCGGCACCGCCCAACTACTTCGCCTCGAAATACTCGCTGCCGCATGCCGCGGCGGTGCTGATCGCGCGCGGCGGCCTGGGCTTCGCCGAGATCGACGACAGCGCACTCGCCGATCCGGTGATCGCCGCGCTGCGGCCGCTGGTGACCATCGCCGAGGATCCGGCGATGACGGCGCGCAGCACGACGACGCTGCGGCCCGCGCGCGTCACGCTGACCCTGAAGGACGGGCGCAGCGCCACCGCGGCGCGCGAGGCTTCCGTGCGCGACACGGAGAAGGCGGATCCCGAGCCGCAGGTTCGCGCGAAGTTCCACGAGCTGGCGGCAGCGCATCTGACGCCCAAGGGCGTGGACGCGATTGAGGCGGCGGTGGATCGCTGCGAAGAGTGGAAGACGATGGGCGAGCTGATCGAGCCATTGCGGCAGCACGCCGTCTGACCGGCTCCCCGCCGCTCGCCAGCGCGCCGCGGGTGGTAGTCGGACAGCAGGCATCGCGTATAAAATGGAAAGATGAGGGGCGGGGACGTGCAGGTGCGGATGGGGGCACCTGCAGAACACTTGCAATGGCGGCTAGAGCGGCCGCGCGCGCTGGACCTGAACGGTCCGACGCACGTTGCCTTTCGCCCCTTCGAATCGGCCTGGATCGAGCGACCGGCCCTCGACCTCTTCGCCGAGGTTGCGCTCAGCCATCCGGACCGTATTGCTTGCCAGGACGTCGAAACGGCGTTGAGCTTCGCCGAGATCTGGGCCGCGGCGCGCCGACTGGCGGCGATCATCGCCGGGTCGATCCCGCGCGACGGCCCCGTCGGCATTCTGTTGCCCAACCAGGCGTCCTATCCGATCGCCGTGCTCGCCTGCCTGGGCGCGGCACGGCCGGCGGTACTGATCGACCGCCACTATCCGCAGGAGCGGGTCGCCGCGATCGTGCGCGCGGCGGGCCTGGCAGGCGTCGTGATGAGTGCCGCCGACATCGCCGCCGGATATCTGCTGCCGGCCGGTGTGCGAGCTCTTGCGCTGGAGGACGCGCTGGCCGGTGGCGTTCCGGAAAGCATGCCGGTCCCGCCGCCGCCGCCGGACGCGGCGAGCTTCATCGTCTACACCTCCGGCAGCACCGGCCAGCCGAAGGGCATCGTGCTCAGTCAGCGCGCGGTGCTGCATCGCGCGCTCGAGCTGGTGAACAGCGTCCACTTGCACGGTAACGACAAGGTCCTGTCGCTGGCGTCGCCGGGCACGATCGCCGGCCTGCAGCAGATCTTCGAGGTGATGCTGTCCAGTGCGTCGCTGGTCAAGCTCGACCTGCAGCGACTGGGCCTCGGACAGATCCTGCGCGTCATCGCCGAACGGCGCATCACCATGATGTTCTCGACGCCTGCGGTGTGGCGCAGCGTCAGTCGCCTCGCCGGCGCCAGGCACATGCTGGCGAGCTTGCGCTGCGTCCAGTCCTCCGGCGACACGTTGCTGCACGTGGACCATGATGCCTTGCGCGGCGTCCTGCCGGCGGACTGCGCCATCCTGTCCGTCTACGGAGCAACCGAGGCGCCCGCCCTGCTGCAGTGGTTCGTTGCCTCGCCGCCCGCGGCGGAGGCGCGCGTGCCGGTAGGCTATCCGCTGCCAGGGCTCGAGGTCGCGGTGCTGGACGAGCTCGACCGGCCCGTGGCCGATGGCGACACGAGCGAGCTGGTGGGCGAGCTGGTGATTCGCAGCCGCTTCACCTCGCTCGGACTTTGGCACGACGGCACGGTCGTGCCCGGGGCGCTGGAGCCGGACCCCGAGAGGGCGGGGCTCAACATCTACCGAACCGGCGATCTCGTCCGACGGCGCGCCGATGGTCTTTACGTCGTCCTCGGGCGGCGCGACCGGCAGGTCAAGATTCTGGGTAACCGCGTCGAGCTGGCCGAGATCGAGACGGCGCTGCGCCAAGCGCCCGGCGTGAGCGATGCCGCGGTGGTGGCCCGCCGCGGCGAGAGTGAACCGCTGCTGCTGGGATTCGTCGTGCCGCAGCAAAGCGGCGATGCCTACCTGCTCGACGGCGTGCGTCGCCATCTCGAAGCGGCGCTGCCCGCTCCCATGCGCCCGCGCAGGCTGCTGGTGCTCGACGCCCTTCCCGTGCTTCCCGGCCAGAAGATCGACGAGACGGCTCTCCTGGCGCGGGCGGCGGCGGCCGAGGTCGAGCTTCGGCCACGCACAGCGGACGCTCGCGGCGCGAGTCCGGCGGGTCTGGCAATGGTGGACAAAGCCTGGCGCCGCGCGCTGGGCCGGTCGCCGCCCCAGGAACCGACCTCATTCGAGGCGGGCGGCGGGGACTCGCTGCAGCTCCTGCAGTTGATCTTCGAGCTCGAACGCCTGGCGAAGCGGCCGTTGCCCGTCGAGCGCTTCCACGCCGGGCTGAGCCGCTTCGATTTTGCCCTCCAGCTCGATGAGTGTCTTGGCGGGGAGCCCGCGGCGCCCCTGCCGGCCGATGCGCGGGTGATGTTTCTATTCCCGCCCGCCAACGGCGGCGATGGCCATTTCATCGGCTTCCGGGCAGCCTGCGCCGCGCGCATGCCGGTGCGGCAGGTTCGCTATCCCGCGCTGCAGAGCCTGGTACGCGCGCAAATGTCATTCGAGGAAATTGCCGGGCACACGGTGCGGCAGATCGAGGCCCGGAAGCCCGCGGGGCCGCTGAGCCTGGTCGGCTTTTCGGTCGGTGGCGACGTCGCCTTCGAGGCAGCGCGTCAGCTCGCGGCCAGCGGTCGTCACGTAGCGAACCTGATCGTTCTCGACACGGACGTGACCGGCTTGACCTACTCAGCCCCCGTGGAAAGGCGGCCGTGGCCCCGCCGCCTTCATGAGTTCCTGCGCCGTCCGGCTTCCTACCGCCAGGAACGGCTGGTCGAGATGTTTGTGGCGAGCCGGTTCCTGCTCACGCCCCTCGGCCGATCTCTCGTGAGCCTGGCGCTCTCGCTCCGTCCTTGCCTGCCGGCGACCATGAGCTTCATCGTGTTCCTCAGGATAACCGAAGCCGTATTCGACGACTGCCTCCGGCGCTGGTCCAGTCGTCTTGAGCCCGTTCCGCTCGACGTGCCGACACTTCTGTTTCGCTCGCAGGACGAACGCCCGGGTGCTCCGGACGACCTGGGTTGGCGCCGGCGAAGCCTCCAGCTCACGGTGAGGCATGTATCGGGCGATCACGCGACACTGTTCGAAGGCAGCAGGGGCGAGCGCATTGCGGACGAGATCGGTTCGGTCATCGCTGGCGGCTGACGGGGTCGCGGGGCGGAGTCCCTATTCGACGAATGCCTTCTCCACCACGAACTCGCCCGGCACCGTCGTGCTGCCTTCGCTGAGGCCCGCGTCTTCGAGCAGGGCGCGGATGTCGGCCAGCATCTGCGTGTTGCCGCACAGCATGAAGCGGTCGTCCTGCTTGCCGATCGGCGGCAGGCCGACGTCGCTCGCCAGCGTGCCGCTTGCGATCAGGTCGGAGATGCGGCCGCGGTTCCGGAACGGTTCGCGGGTGATGGTGGGATAGTAGACCAGCTTGTCGCGCACCATGTCGCCCAGGATCTCGTCGGCCGGCAGCTCGTCGGCGAGCCTGGAGCGGTAGGCGAGGTCGCGCACCTGGCGGCAGCCATGGACCAGGATCACCTTCTCGAAGCGCTCATAGACTTCGGGGTCGCGCACGATCGACAGGAAGGGAGCAAGCCCGGTGCCGGTGCCCAGCAGGTAGAGATTGCGGCCGGGTGTCAGGCTGTCGAGCAGCAGCGTGCCGGTGGCCTTGGCGCCGACCAGGATCTCGTCGCCCGGCGCCAGGTCCTTCAGCCGCGACGTCAGCTTGCCGTCCGGCACCTTGATGGAGAAGAACTCCAGCTCGTCATCGTAGTGCGCGCTGGCGATCGAGTAGGCGCGCAACAGCGGCCGGCCGTCGATCTTGAGCCCGATCATGGTGAACTGGCCGCTGGCGAAGCGGAAACCCTTGTCGCGGGTGGTCCGGAAGCTGAACAACTCGTCGGTCCAGTGATGGACCGATTGCACGACCTCGTTTCTCAACGCACTCAAGACACGCCTCCGCGAGCCTTTGCAGCCCGCTGTCATTCGATGGATTTGGGGGAAATGGCGTCAGCTGCGGCCGGATATAACGCTCCCGCCGCAGACGACAAGCGCGCGATTGGCCGCAGAAATTCTTTGCCGCCGGGCGGGCTCGCGGCGAAATTTTCGCGTTCAGGACGGCTGCTGGACGGACAGTCTTTGACGGAGGCGCCCCTCCCGACGCGGGGGCGAGGCCAGGGAGCGAGCGCGTCTTCGCCATCTCTGTGACCGTTCGGGGATTGAATCGAGGCTGTCGTTGAAACCGCGGCTGCGATCCACATGTCCTTGGCTGCGGCCCCGGTAGGACCGCAGCTCTGGCCCGAGTCACAGGGAGGCAGAGCGGGAGACGGAGGCACGTTCCCCCGGCGCCTCCGTCTCTCTGTACCTTCGCCCCCTGAATCTGTGTTCTGGATCACAGCACGCCAGGAGGATTCGATCTGCGCGGCAACCAGCGACTTGCTGTGTCATTGGCCGGGCAGAGGTGGTTAATTCAAGCGTGCATCCGGCCATGCATCCCGATCGCAAGATCTGGCCCGTCGTCGGTGATGCTCTGGCTGAAGCGACGACGCTGGAGCGGAAGGGGACGAGATTGACTCATATCCGGAAGAGCATGAGTCCCGCCCTATTCGCGCGCACTCGTCATGGCCGCCGGTCCTCCGCAACTGCGGCTTACAACAATGTGATGGCCGGGGTCCCGGCATCGTTCGGGATCGCGGTGCGCGGCGCGGCCATGCGCCACCCGGCGGCTTGCAACTGACGAAGGGATTGCGGCGTGGTCGCCTGGGGCGGCGTTTCGAACAGCGTGCCCCATCGCAGCGTTGCCGGAATTGGGCGCGCGGTATCGGTCGCGGACCCGACGAGGATCCTCTTGCCGACGCGCCGGTTTGGCCCCCGCAACACGCTCGCGGCCCTGGCCTTCATGGAGTTCAGCAGGCCGGCCAGCATGTCGGCGCATGCCGTGCACGGACTATGGCTGATCTCGATCTCGATGCTGGTGAAGTCACGATCGCGCATGAACTCGTAGAATTGCGCCTCGGCGTGGCTGCGGTTGCCGTATCGCCGCAGGTCGGACGCTTCGCCGGTGTTCCAGGTGACGATCTCGAGCGCGCCGCCAGCGATCCAGGTCGGCAGCACCGTGCCGCCGGCTATGCCGGCGCCGGGATCCAGCGCCGGAAGGTCGCGGATGCCGACTCCGGGCGCGGGCGTGACCCTTGCGACCATGGTGACCACGCGATTGGCCGGCTGCGCCGAGCATCGGCGCAAAGCCTCTTGCAGCCTGAGCAGGCGACGATCCGCTGCCATCGCTCTTCTCCTCGACGAAGATGCAATCCTACCTGCGGCCGCCCGGATATTTTGTGACGGATGCCACAGATCCCACCATGGGAAATCCGCGAGCGCAATTTCTCGTTTCAGGATTTACAATTCGTCGCAAAGCGAGCCCGGGAATACCATCCTTGATCTACCGGTTTGAGGACTTCAGCCTTGATGGTGACCTGCGCGAGTTGCGTCGCGGCAGCGAAATCGTTGCCGTCGACCCTCAGGTATTCGATGTTCTGGAATTTCTGATCGCCAACCGCGAGCGCGTGGTCAGCAACGACGACCTGATCCAGGCGGTCTGGCAAGGGCGCATCGTCTCTGACGGGTCGGTGTCGTCCAGGATCTATGCGGCCCGTCAGGCGCTCGGCGACAGCGGCGCGCATCAACGCTTGATCCGCACGTTGCCGCGCAAAGGCTATCGCTTCCTCGGCCATGTCCACGCCGCATCCGACAGCGGTGGGACGGATGATCTCGCTGTCCTGGAACAGCCCGGCGCTGCGGCCGCACCCGACGGCAGGCCATCGATTGCCGTGCTGCCCTTTCAGAACATGAGCGACGATCCAGAGCAGGAGTACTTCGTCGACGGCCTGGTCGAGGAAATCATCACCGGCCTGTCGCGCAGCAAGGCGCTGTTCGTGATCGCGCGCAACTCGTCCTTTACCTACAAGGGACGCGCGGTCGATGTGCGCGAGGTCGGGCGCGAGCTCGGCGTGCGCTATGTCCTGGAAGGGAGCGTGCGCAAGGCGGGCAACCGTCTGCGCATCACCGGCCAGCTCGTCGACGCGGCGACCGGTGCGCACCTTTGGGCGGATCGCTTCGACGGCGACCTGGCGGATGTCTTCGAGCTGCAGGACCAGGTCACGGCCCGGGTGGCCGGCGCCATCGCCCCGCGGCTCGAACTGGCGGAGATCGAACGGGCCCGACGCAAGACCGCGAACCTCGACGCCTACGACTACTACTTGCGCGCCTGGGCAGCCATCTATCGCTTTTCCGCGGAAGGTTCGCAGGAAGCATTGTCCTTGTCGGAAAAGGCGATCGCACTGGACCCCGAATTTGCCCTCGCCTATGCGACCCAGGCGGTCTGTTACCTGACACGACGGGCCTTTTCCTGGAGCGCCGACCCGGCACACGAGGCTGCAGAGGCAGCTCGCACGGCGCGGCGGGCACTGGAGCTCGATCCGAGCGACGCGCAGGTACTGACCTTCTATGCGCAAACTCTGATCTACAATGTTGGCCGGCTCGATGAAGCGGTCGCCTGTCTCGACCGGGCGGTGAGCGCCGACCCGAACAATGCGAATGCGTGGATGTGGCGAGGCAATGCGCGGGCCTACCTTGGCGACGCGGAGAGAGCCATCGAGGACCTTCAGCAGGCGTTGCGTCTCAGTCCGCTCGACACCACGATCTGGATCGCGCAGACGACGATGGCGAACGCCCACTTCCTGCGCGGCCGCTATGAAGAGGCGCTGTCCTGGGCCTCGATGGCGCTGCGTCAGCGTCCCAATTCGTTGAGTGCGCTGCGCGTGGCAATCGCGGCAAACGCCCTGGCGGGACATCTCGACAGGGCGCGGCAATTGTTGGGCCGCTACCGCGAATTGGATCCCGAGGCACGCTTGGCGAAAATGAGGGAATGGTGGTGGTTTCGCCGTACCGACGACGTCGAAAAATATCTCGAAGGGTATCGCCTTGCCGGGATGACTGAATGAGTGGGTCGATGTCGGCTTCGGGCTCACATGCCGACATGATAGCCTGTCCACAGCCACGTCCGGCTTGCCCTCGCGAGCAGGCATACCATCGGAGCTCGCCAAATGACCCGGATTCGCGTCGCTCTTCGCGTTCCAGTCGGCCGATCGCTGCCAGACCTTGCTGCGTTCATCGTCCGCTGCGAGAACGCCGGCCTTGATGGTGTCGGCATCCACGATCACCCGTCGAGCGGCCGGGACGCCTATCTGGCGCTGGCGCTGGCGGCCCAGGCGACGAACCGCTTGCGGCTGTTCCCAGCCACCTCCAGCCCTCTGGTCCGACATCCTCTGGTTCTCGCATCGTTGGCTCATAGCCTCGAGGAGATCGCGCCGGCGCGCATCGATCTCACTGTGGCCCCGGGCTTCATTTCAACGCGCAGCATAGGCCAGCGGCGCGCGCCGGTGGCTATCATGCGGGAAGCGATTGTGGAGCTCCGCCAGCTGCTGGCCGGCGAAGCCGTCGATTTCGGCTCGACATCCACCCGCTTGAGGAACCGGAGTGCAGTACCGACCCGAGTCCATCTACTGGCGGCCGGCCCTCGCATGATCGAACTTGCCGGCGAGGTAGCCGACGGCGCCTTTCTTATGGTTGGTCTGCATCCAGCGGCGGTGCGGGCGGCGCGTGCTCATCTGGAAGCCGGAGCTGCACGCGCCGGCCGCTCGCTCGCCAATTTTCCGGTGGTGTTCGTGACCACGCTTGGCCTTGGCTCAGACGCGGAGGTCGGCGCGCGATGGGTGCGAAGTTGGTTCGCTCCAGGTCAGCCTTTCCTCAACTATCCAAGTGCCTCGAACCTTCGTTGGCTGGCGGAGGCAGGCTTCGCGGTCGCAGAAGCCCACGACCCGGCGGCAATCCCCGAAGGTGAGGCGAGTCGTATTGCCGATGCGTTCGGGCTTTTCGGGCCACCGGAGCGCTGCGCCGAACGGCTGCTGCGAGCTCGCGAAGAAGCAGGCATTGAGCACGTATTTCTGTTCCCTGCACACGACCTTGCCGGCGGCTATGACATGCCGGAGGCGCCGCTCGAGGCCTTTGCAAAGGTCATCCGTCCGAAGCTCGGAGGTTAGAAACCGAGCGCTGTCGATGCCGCGTTTGCGGCAGTACCTGCATTGGACTTCGCAGGCCTTCTCGGTGATGTAGGTCACCGTCACGACCCCTCGCTTCGCACTCGTTGTACGGGCGAAACCTCGCGTGACGAGTGGCGTGGGAAAAATCACATCAAACCGCGTCGGACAGACCTAAACCAGCCAGGCAACAACCTGCGCGTAGGGAGCTCCGACATGAGTGCATATTCCCGGGTGGCCGATCTCTTCCGGCTGGCGAATCGGGTGGGGGCGGACATTCAGGCTCGGGCGCCGATCTTGCTCCCCAGGACGGCCGCAGACGAGTTGCCTCCGTATCGTGACCAGCCTTGGGTCATCGACAAAAGCGGCTGTCGCAAGATCGATCCAAGCCTGACGCTTGTTCCAGTGGGCAGACTGTAGCGTCACTCGCCAACGGCACTGGAAGCTCAGCGGTTACAGCTTGAGTCCCGAGTCGCGGAGTATGCAATGTATCGCGTCACAATCGCAGTCCTGCTGGGAGCGCTTTCCTTCACGATAGCGCATTCCCAGTTTCAGCAGTTGCCCGGCCATCGGCACAGCAGCCTGGGGGCTGAACTGGCGCAAGGCGTTGATGTGGACGTTCTCATGGCATTGTTGCCATTGCTGCGGATGCATCGCCCCTAGCCGGCGCTTTTGAGCACCGACCGGGCACGGCGCTGCCATTCGCCGGGTGCGCGAGGTCAATCCGACCCGCGCACCCTCACGGGCGCAGGCCAGGGCTATGGATCGGCCGATGCCGCGTCCACTGCCGGTCACCAGGGCGACACGTCCCGCCAATCGTCCCATGTGCAACTCCCGCTTGGAAGAACGAGGAGCGGACCAAACACGGGCGGTTGGTTTCCGTCGAAAGAGGCCGTGAGCGTCGACGATGTCGTGGCCCCGGATGCCTTGGCGCCAAGCGGTCGGTGACAACCTGCTCTTCTGCGTCGAGCGGGTGGCGGCTACGAGGGCCTCTACCAGCGACCGTCCAGGACGAGCATTTGCTTGCCGTTATCGATCGACCATGAACGGAAGCGACTGAGGAAGCTTTGTCCGAGAAGCAGACCGCCGTTAACGGGAGCCATGCTGCCGGTCACGCCTTGCAGAACCGTATCTCCTACCTGAAGCGATCGGACTTGGAATGTTTGCGAGGCACGAATTGATCCATCGGCCAGCTTATAATCCTTGGAGCCTCGAACGTCTCCGGGAGCGAGCGTGCCAAGCCGAACGAGGGCCTGGACGACATCGGCCGGCATACTCACCGTAGCGGCGCCGCTATCGATCAGGAAATCCAGGGTGAGCGCATCGTTGATCTTCACCGGAACGTAGTAACCGCCACCACCATGCCTGTTGAGGGGCACTTCGATTGCGCCCCGACTCGGTTCAGGGGGAATCTTGGGTTGCTGCGGGTGAAATGCTTCGCCTTCGATCGTGCCGCCGGCGCGCACGCACATACGACCCGGCAATTCGACCGGTCCGCTCGTCAACGCCAAATTGCATCTTACCTGGTCCTGATCGCCGTAGAGCTTGCCGGTTGGGTCGCTGACGGCTCCGTTGCGCAACGGCGGTACGGCTTCGAACGGAGCTATGGCGTAGCTCCCGCCGCGTGAACAGGCTGACAGCGCCATGCCGAAAAAAAGAGATACGAAAAAAAGCGATACAGGAGCAGGGCGGTGCCGCAATGGTCTCACCCGATCTTGGCCTGAGGGATGGATACGGGAACGTAGGGGGAGCACCGTTGTTCCATCTCGCTGAACAGGTTGCTTACCGGTGCCCTCGGGAAGGCGTGACCTGGTTTGGCAAGAGGCACGAATGCCTGCCGGCTCCGGGCCGGCGTGGCCTCCATCAGGGCCCCAAGATGCATATCTTACGCAGTTTGCAAGGTAGACTTGGTGGAGGTTTGACCTTGCGCAACCCGCATAACGCGCAAAATATGGTACCCCCAACCAAAGGGGGGAAAAGCAATGCTGAAGTTCCTTATTGCGTCGGCAGCCGCGCTGCTGCTGGCGGCCTGCCAACAGCAGCCGCAGATGGCCAGCTCGCCACCGCCTACGCCAGTGAGGTCGTTGTTCGTCGTGTACTTCGACACCGGTAAATCGGACATATCGCCTGAAGGGCAGGCGAAGATCAACGAGGCCGCCGCAACCTTCAAGCAGGGCGGCGTCGCTGTGACCGTGAAGGGCCATGCCGACCGCGTCGGCGACCAGGGAGCGAACCTGCGGCTTTCCATACAGCGCACG
>JADHLS010000055.1 GCA_016780605.1 Reyranella sp. | reverse complement strand
GTTGCTGCAGGCCGAGCTTGCCTTCACCCGGGAGAAGAACTGGGGCTACCGGCTGCGCCAGGGGCTGATCGAGATCAGCGAGGCCGACATGACGCTGATCGCCGAGGCGATGTTCACAGCCGCGGCAGAACCTCGTCGGCTAGCAGCCTGAAAGTGTCGCGGCTGAGCGGGGCGCACATCAGGTAGTTGAGCCCGACCTCCTCCTTGAGGCGGGCGATCTGCTCGACGACCGAGGCCGGCGTGCCGTGCAGGATGACGCTGTCGACGTAATGCTGTGTCGGCTCCTTGCCGTCGAAGGTGCGCTCGACGCTGCGTTTGTGGCCATGCTGCGGGCCGACATAGGAATCGACCAGCCATTGCGCGCCGCGCCGCGCAACGGCCTGGGCCTCGTCCTTGGTCGGCGCCAGGGCCAGCAGCCGCGCCATCGGGATGTCGCGACCGGCATCGGAGAAGCCCGCTTCGGCCAGCTTCTCGCTGTAACGCCGGCGCTTGGCGCCGATCTCCGCCGTCGAGGAATGCGGATCCATCAGGATGGAAAAGCCGCGGCTCGCCGCCCAGTCGATGGCGCCTTCCGAGGTCGCCGCCATCCAGGTCGGCGGATGCGGCGCCTGCAGCGGCTTGGGCAGCACCTCGACGTCGTCGAAGGAGAAGTATTTGCCCTTGTGAGAGAAGCGCTCCTCTGTCCAAGCCTTGAGCACGATGTCGACGGCCTCGCGGAAGCGATCGCCGCTTTCCTCGGCCGGCACGCCGAAATGCTTGAACTCGAAATGGGCGAAGCCGCGGCCCGCGCCCCAGTTGACGCGGCCACCCGACAACATGTCGAGCAGCGCCACCTCCTCGGCAAGCCGCAGCGGATGATAGAGCGCGGCCAGCGACACCGCCGTGCCGATGCGCAGGCGCTTGGTGCGCGCCGCCGCCAGCATGCCCATCATGTGCACCGAGGGGCAGACGCTGAAGGTCGTGAAGTGATGTTCGGCCAGCCACACCGCGTCGAAGCCGGTGCGGTCCATGACCTCGATGCGCTCCAGCGCACGGGCATAGACTTCTTCGAGGCGGCCGCGGCGGCCGGGCCAGCTGAAGAACTGTAGGACTCCGAGCTTGATGGTCATTCGGCTTTGATCCCCGCGGCCTTCACGATCGGCCACCATTTTGCGATTTCGGCTTTCTGCCAGGCGCCCAGCGCCTGCGGCGTCAGTTGATCGGCGGGCGGTATGTCCTGGCCCAGCGCCGCGAGCTTTTCCTTCGTGCCAGCTTCGCCCAGCGACTTCACCACCGCGGCGTTGAGCTTGGCAATGATATCGGCCGGCGTGCCCCTGGGCGCCCACAGGCCGTGCCACACCGAGACCAGCAGGTCGGGCAGTCCCGCCTCACCGACGGTCGGCACCTGGGGCGCCGACGGCAGGCGCTCCTTCGCCGTGACCGCGAAGCCCTTGATCGCGCCGGCATTGAGCTGCGGCAGCACGTTGGAGGCCTGGTCGATCATGATGTCGATCTGGCCGGCCAGCAGGTCGCGCAAGGCGGGCGCGGTGCCGCGATAGGGCACGAACTGGAAGGACGTGCCGGTCATCTTCTGGAAGAAGATCCCGGAGATGTGCCCGGGGGTGCCGATGCCGCCGGTACCGGCGGTCGCCTTGTCGGGATTGGCCGTCAGCCAGGCGACCAGCTCCTCGAGGTTGTTGGCCGGCAGGTCCTTGCGGCTCACGACCAGCAGCGGACCGGTGACGATCATCGCAATTGGCGCGAAATCAGCCAGCAGGTCGTACGGCAGCTCATAGGTCGCGCCGTTCAGCACATAGTGGCTCCACTGGCCGATGCCCAGCGTATAGCCGTCGGGCGTGGCGCGCGCGACCTTGCCGACACCGATCGAGCCGGCCGCGCCCGCCACGTTGTCGACCAGCACCGTGCCGCCGAGATTGGCGGTCATGCGCTCTGACATCACGCGGGCGATGGCGTCGGTCGGGCCGCCGGCCGACGCCGGCACGATCATGGTGACGGGGCGCGCGGGGTACGATTGAGCCACAGCCGGATATGCCGCGAACAATGCGGCTACGCTCGCGGCCACGATGAGTGATCGACGCGGCGGATTCATTTGTTTCCTCCGCCAAGGAGTAGAGCATGTTGGCAGGAAAGGTGAAACACCGGCCAACGCGCCCACCTCATCCTGAGGGGCCGTGCGCAGCACGGCGTCTCGAAGGATGGCGACAGTATCGTTGGTGCCCACCCTTCGAGACGCGCACTGCGTGCGCTCCTCAGGGTGAGGTGGTTTAACGCCTCGCCCGGCGCTCCCTGAGCCGCGTCAGCTGCTGGTCGGCGATGACGCCGATCAGGATCACCGTGCCCATCACCGCGAAATTGAGCGAGCTCGGGATGCCGAGCAGGTTCACCAGGTTCTGCAGGATCTGCAGCAGGATGGCGCCCAGCACGATGCCCAGGATCGAGCCCTCGCCGCCGCGCAGCGAGCAGCCGCCCAGCACCGCGGCGGCGATGCCGTAGAGCTCGTAGAAATTGCCGTGGCTGGCGGGCGAAATCGAGCGCGTGTACATCGCGAGATAGATCGAGGAGAGGCCGGCCAGGCCGCCGCTGATGATGTAGGCCGCGGCGACAACGCGCTCGGTGCGGATGCCCGAGTATCGCGCCGCTTCCTCGTTCTTGCCGACGGCGAACAGGTAACGGCCGAACACCGAGCAATGCAGCACCAGCGCCATGATCGCCGCCACCACCAGGAACATGATAAAGGAATGCGGCACACCGAGCGTCCGGCCGGTGGTCACCCATTCCAGCGTCGGGAAGCTCTGGCCGTACTCGAAGCCCGCGGTGCCGTCGTTGGTGTAGTAGCGGGCGATGCCGCGATAGATCAGCAGGCCGCACAGGGTGACGATGAAGGGTTGCAGGCGCAGCCGCGTGATCAGAAAGCCGTGGATGCACCCCAGCGCGACACCACCCAGGACGACCACGATGGTGGCGAGCCACCAGGGCAATTGCCAGCCGACCAGCAGGTCGATGTAGATCACGCCCAGCAGGGCGAACACCGAGCCGACCGAGAGGTCGATGCCGCCGGTGATGATGACTATGCCGGCGCCGATCGAGAACAGGCCGAACAGACCGATGAGGTTCGCCGTGTTGCCGAGATTGATGGGCGACAGAAAGCGCGGATTGAGGATGGAAACGACCAGCCCCACCACCAGGATCAGCACCAAGAGCCCGAGATCCTTCTTCAGCATACGACAGCCTCGGCTGCTTGCAGGTCGCGCCGTCCGACGGCCAGGTGCATCACGTTCTCCTCGCTGAACTCGGGGCGCTCCAGGAAGCCCGCGATCCGGCCCTCGCGCATGACCAGGATGCGGTCGCTGACACCGATCACCTCTTCCATGTCGCTCGAGATCATCAGCACCGCGACGCCGGAGTCAGCGAGGCCACGCATCAGCTTGTAAATCTCCGACTTGGAGCCGACATCGATGCCGCGGGTCGGCTCGTCGAAGATCACGACCTTGGGCGTCATGGAGAGCCACTTCGCCAGCACCACCTTCTGCTGGTTGCCGCCCGACAACGTGCCGACCAGGGTGTCGATGGAGGCGGTCCGGATGTCGAGGGCGGTGCGGCGTTCGTCGGCGTTGCGGCGCTCGGCGCCGCTCTTGATGATCGCCCCGACAGCGAAGGCGGCGAGGTTGGCCAGCGAGACGTTCTCCTTCACCGAGAACTCCAGCACCAGACCCGAGCGCTTGCGGTCCTCCGGCACCAGGAAGATGCCATGGTCGATGGCATCGCGCGGCGTGGCGATGGCGAGCTTGCGGCCCTCGAGGCTGAGCTCACCGGCAAGCCGCCGGTCGATACCGAAGAGGACGCGGGCAAGCTCGGTGCGGCCGGCGCCGACCAGCCCCGCCATGCCTAAAATCTCGCCCGAGCGCAGGGCCAGGTCGATGGCGTGCTCGGGGTGCGCCGGCGTCCGCACGCCCGCGAGCTCGAGCACCGTGACGCCGGGCGGGCGGTCGGCCGGGACGTGCAGGGATTTCAGGTCGCGGCCGATCATCATGCGGATCATGGTGTCGTGATCGATCTCGCCCTTCGCCAGCTCGCCGACGACGGCGCCGTCGCGCAGCACCACCACCCGATCGGCACAGTGCTCGACCTCGACCAGGCGGTGGGAGATGAAGATCACGGCGACGCCGCCCGCTTTCAGCTCGGCAATCACCCTCAGGAGACGCGCTGTCTCCGAAGCGGTCAGGCTCGAGGTCGGCTCGTCCATGATGACGATGCGGGCATCGAGCGACAGCGCCTTGGCGATCTCGACCAGCTGGCGCTGGGCGAGCGACAGCTCGGCGACCGGCGTGTCGGCCTGAAAATCCACGCCGAGCCGCTGCAGCAACGGCATCACCTTGGCGCTCAGCGCCGCCCGGTCGATCAGCCGGAGCGGACCGGCGAAGACCGGCTCGCGGCCGATCATGACGTTGGCCGCGACATCGAGATTGTCGAAGAGGTTCAGCTCCTGGTGCACGAAGGCGATGCCGGCCGCCATGGCGCCGGCGACGCTGAGCGAGCGATGCTCGACGCCCTCGATGCGGATCGCCCCTTCCGTCGGCTCGACGACGCCGCCCAGGATCTTCATCAGAGTCGACTTGCCGGCACCGTTCTCGCCGATCAGCGCCAAAACCTCGCCGCGCTCGACCTTGAGGCTGACGCGGTCGAGCGCCCTGACGCCGGGATAGCTTTTGCTGACCGATGCGAGCTCGAGAAGCGGCGGGGTCACGGGATACAGTCTAGCCTTGCCGGACCGCGGGTCTCCAGACCCGCTCATGCTCTTCCGGACCGCGAGCCTCCGGCTCGCTCATGATTATGAGCGCGCAGGATGCGCGGTCCAGAAGACCATGACATGAGCGGACCTGGAGGTCCGCGGTCCGGCAAGACGATTACTTCTTGCCCTGCCGCTCCTTCAGCGTCGTCCAGAAGGCGTCGACGTTGCTCTTGTCGATGATCTGGGTCGGCACGATGATCAGCTTGTTGGCGGGGATGAAGGACTTGTCGCCTTCGAGGTACTTCGCCATGTCCTTCATGCCCTGGTAGCCCCATTCATAGGGCTGCTGCACGACGGTGCCGACGATGGTGCCGTCCTTGACGCCGCCCAGCGTGATCGGATCCTCGTCGAAGCCGATGATCGTCACCTTGCCGATCTTGCCGGCGTCCTTCAGCGCCTCGTAGATGCGCGGCGTGTTGTAGGAATAGAAGCCAACCATGCAGTTGATCTCGGGACGCGCCGTGATCGTGTCCTCGACATTGCGCTTGGCGCGGGTCTGGTCGATGTCGTCGGCGCGCACGTCGACCAGCTCGATCTTCGAGCCCTTGATGGTCTCCTTCACGCCCTCGATGCGCTCGCGCGCATTGTCGGCCCCGGGCAGGCCGACGAAGCCCATGCACTTGCCGCCGTTGGGCATCGCCTTCAGCATCAGCTGGCCGGCCTGCTTGCCGGCATCGACGTTGGACGAGCCGATATAGGCCACGCGCTTGCTGTTGGGCGCGTCGCTGTCGGTGGTGAAGAGCGCGACCTGGCCGCCGACACGGTTCAGTGCATCGCCCATGGTCTTGGGGTCGACCGCGCTCACCATGATGCCGGCGACGCCCGCGGCGACGAGGTCGTCCATGATGCGCGTCTGGATCGCAGCCGACGACTGCTCGGGATACTTGAACGTCAGCGTGTAGTTGGGCAGCTCGGTCTGCGCCTTCTTCACACCGGCCTCGGCCGCCTTCCAGAAATCGGAAGCGCCGTTGACCACGAAGGCCAGGGTTTTCTTGTTCTGCGATTGCGTCGTGCCGGCGAGACCGACCAGGGCGGCGGCGACGACAGCAGTGGTAGCCAAAAGCTTTTTCACGATCGTCCTCCCTCATCTCTTGCTAAGCGCTTCATCGAGCGCGGGGGGATCGTTCGACCGATTCGATAGGCCGTCAATCCGCCGCCACAGGGGGGAAGATATGCAGACTTAGGCGAGCGCGTCGTCGATGGCGCTGCCCAGACGATCGACGATCTCGCCGATCTGGCCTTCAGTGACGATGAAAGGCGGCGCCAGCAGCACATGATCGCCGCGCGTGCCGTCGATGGTCCCACCCATCGGATAAACCATCAGGCCGCGCGCCATGGCAGCTTTCTTCACTCGCGCATGAAGCTTCTTCGCCGGATCGAACGGCATCTTGCTCAAGCGGTCTTCGACCAGCTCGACGGCCTGGAACAGGCCGCGACCGCGGATATCGCCGACATGCGGATGATTGCCGAAGCGCTCGCCGAGGCGCCGGCGCAGGAGGGCGCCCATCTCGCGCACGTTGGCCAACAGGTTGTCGCGCCGGATGGTCTCCTGGACCTCGAGGGCCGCTGCGCAGGCCAGCGGATGGGCCATGTAGGTGTGGCCATGCTGGAAGAAGCCGCTGCCGCCCGCGAAGGACTCGTAGATCTGTTGCCCCAGCAGCACGGCGCCGATCGGCTCGTAGCCACCGCCCAGGCCCTTGGCGATGGTCATGAGGTCGGGTGCGATGCCCTCCTGCTCGCAGGCATGCAGCGTGCCGGTGCGGCCCATGCCGCACATCACCTCATCCAGGATCAGCAGCACGCCGTGACGGTCGCAGATCTCGCGGATGCGCTTGAAATAACCCTTGGCCGGTGGCACGGCCCCCGCGGTGGCGCCGACCACGGTCTCGGCCACGAACGCCATCACGGTCCCAGGCCCGAGCTCGCGGATCTTGGCGTCCAGCGCATCGGCGGCGCGGCGGCCGTACGCCTCCTCGCTCTCGCCCGGCTCCTGGAAGCGATAGGCGAAGCAGGGATCGACGTGATGGGTCTCGATCAGGAGCGGCGAGAAGGGCGCGCGTCGCCATTCGTTGCCGCCGGCCGCCAGCGCGCCCAGCGTGTTGCCGTGATAACTCTGGCGGCGGGCGATGACATGGCGGCGCTGTGGCTGGCGGCGCTCGATGAAATGCTGGCGCGCCATTTTCAGCGCGGCTTCCACCGCTTCCGAGCCGCCGCTCACCAGGTAGGCGTGGCTGATGCCTTCAGGGGCGTCGGCAATCAGCCGGTCGGCGAGTTTCTCGGCGACCTCGGTGGTGAAGAAGCCGGTGTGGGCGTAGGCGAGCCGGTCGAGCTGTTCGTGCAGGGCACGCGTGACGGCAGGATGGCCGTGGCCCAGGCAGGAGACGGCGGCGCCGCCCGAGGCATCGATGTAGCGCTTGCCCGTGGCGTCGACGATCTCGATGCCGCTGCCGGTGGCGGCGATGGGAAGGGCGCCGGCGATCTGGCGGTGGAGAAGATGGGTCATGTCATTACCGGGGGCGCGGCACTCCAAGGTCGCGGATTACCGCGACCCAGCCGCTCATGGGGTGTTGGATAAGAGAGAAAATGCGCCACTGGAGTGGCGCGCTCCCGGCAAAGAAACATGATCAGCGTCCGCTGCGTCTTGGCAGGTGCACGCCGAAGGCTGAGAGCTGCGCCTCGGCATGCTCGAGCGCGGCCATCGCCTTGGTGCCGTCGCGGCCGGCGACCAGGGCGGCCAGAATCTCGGCGACCGCCAGCAGCGGCGTCATCGCATGGAAGAAGGAGGGGCTGTCGGTGGCCGCCAGGATGGTGTTGGCGGCGATCTGGGCGAGCGGCGAGACTTCCGCATCGGTGAGCGCCACCACGGGCACCGACCGGCCCGCCGCATAGCGCGCGCCGTCGACTGTGGCGCGGGCGTAGGGCTCCACGCTCGCCGCCAGCAGCACGTCGTCTGGGCCGGCGTCGCGGATGGCGTCGAGTCCCGTGCCGCCGGCATCGTCCAGCATCACCGTCTTGTCACCGAGCAGCGACAGCATGTAGTGGAAGTGCCAGGCGACGGCGTGACAGGAGCGCAAGCCGAGGCAATAGATGCGCCGCGCTTCGTGCAGCCGCGTCGCTGCATCGACCAGGCGATCAAGCGCGCCGGGCTCGGCCAGGGCCGCGATCTGGCGAGACAAGGTCGTTGCCATCTCGGCCGCCAGCGCCCGCTCGCCGTGCAGCGCCTGCGCCTCTACCTGGGCGCCCGCCTTGCCGGCGAAGCCCAGCGTGCCGGCGCGCACCGCACCGGCATAGAGCTCGCGCACGCTGTCGTAGCCGTCGAGGCCGAGCCGCTTGGCCAGGCGCGTCATGGTCGCGGGCGGCACGCCGGCGCGCCGCGCCTGCTCGCGCATGGAAAGCAGAGCGACATCGTCGGGACGATCGAGCATCCAGCGCGCCGCCGTCTGCAATTGCGACGGCAGCGCATCGAACGCCTCGACGATCGAGGCGTTGAGCGGACCCTTGCCTTCCATCAGCGCAACGGCAGGGGATACATCAGGCCGCCCTTGGTCCAGAGACCGTTCAGCCCGCGCGCCAGCTTGAGCGGGCTGCCGGCGCCGACATTGCGCTCATAGCTCTCGCCGTAGTTCCCGACCTGCTTGATGATGTTGTAGGCCCACTTCTCGTCGAGCTGCAGGGCCTTGCCGTTGCCCGGCTTCACGCCCAGCAGGCGCTGCACCAGGGCGTCAGTCGACTTCAGCTGCTCGTCGACATTGGCCGTGGTGATGCCACGCTCCTCGGCCTCCAGCATCGCGAACAGCGACCAGCGCACGACGGCGTTCCAGACATCGTCGCCGCGGCGCACGAACGGTCCCAGCGGCTCCTTGGAGATTAGCTCGGGCAGGAGCATGTAGTCAGCTTGGCGGCCGCGCGTCGCCAGCGCCGACGCCAGCGCCGAGGAATCCTGGGTGACGGCGTCGCAGCGACCGCTGAAAAACGCCTCATACATCACGTCGACACTCTCGAAGACCACCGGCTTGAAGGTGAGGTTGCGGCTGCGGAACCAGCTCGCGACGTTGAACTCGTGGGTCGTGCCCTGAGCGACGCAGATGGTGGCGCTGTTGAGCTCGGCCAGCGCCTTCACGCCGAGCTTCTTGGACACCATGAAGCCCTGGCCGTCGTAGAAGTTGACGCCGGAATACTGCAGGCCGATGCCGGCATCGCGCTCCAGCGTGATGGTCGAGTTGCGCAACAGCACGTCGATCTCGCCCGACTGCAGGGCGAGGAAGCGCTGCTGGGCCGACAGCGGCACGTACTTGGTCTTGGCGGCGTCGCCCAGTACGGCCGCTGCGATGGCGTTGCACATGTCGACGTCGAGGCCGGACCACTTGCCCTGGCTGTCGGCCAAGGAGAAGCCGCCCAGGCCGACATTGACGCCGCAGATCACCTGACCGCGCTTCTTCACTGCTTCCAGGGTCGAGGTCGGTGGCGTCTGGGCAGAAGCGGCGGCAAAGGCGAGGACGCCCATGGCAGCGCCGGCAGCGAGCAGTCGACGGATGATGGTCATTGGGCTTTTCCCCCTGAAACGACTGCTGACAGTGCTACTCGCGAGCCCCGCAATATGCAACACTTGAATCTATTGCATCTCAACATGATCCATTTGGCTCAATCTGGAGCCGATTCCTTATGGTTACTGCTGACGGAATTGAAACTGCGACGCGCTACAACCACATGTGCCGCGCCGCAAAATGGTCCGCGCGGGGGAGTTCCTGTTTGTCCGCATATCCTCGTCGTCTGCTGGCAGCTGCCAGCCTCTTTCTTTCCCTGACATCGACATCAGTCCTCGCCCCACCAGCATTGGCACAGGGCGGCCCGCCGGCCATGCCGGTCACCATCGCCCCACCTGTCGCCAAGCGGGTGACCCAGTGGGACGAGTTCTCCGGCCGCTTCGAGGCGGTGGCCCAGGTCGAGGTGCGCGCCCGCGTCTCAGGCTTCATCGACAAGATCCATTTCAAGGACGGCCAGCTGGTCAATGTCGGCGACCTCCTGTTCACCATCGACAAGCGGCCGTTCGAGATCGCGGTCCAAAGTGCCGAGGCCGAGGTTGCGCGCAACAAGGCGCAGGTCGACATCGCCGAGCTGCAGGTCGAGCGCGGCGCGGCGCTGGTCAAGTCCAAGAACATTCCCGAGGCCGAGTACGACCAGCGCAAGGCCAACCTCGCCGTCGCCCGCGCCCAGCTCAAGGCGGCCGAGGCAGCGGTACGCAACGCCGAACTCAATCTCGACTGGACCGACGTCCGGGCGCCGCTCGCCGGCCGCATCTCCGACCGCAAGGTCGATGCCGGCAACCTGATCCAGGGTGGCCAGCAGGGCGCCACGCTGCTCGCCAGCATCGTCACCCTCGACCCGATCCGCTTCGTGTTCGACGTCGCCGAATCCGATTTCATCCGCTACACGCGCCTCTATCTTTCGGGCGCCATGGCCTCGGCGCGCGATTCGGTGAACCCGGTGCGCATCCGCCTGTCCGACGAGACGGAATGGACACGCAACGGCAAGGTCGACTTCGTCGACAACACGCTCAGCGCGCGCTCGGGCACCATGCGCATCCGCGCCGTGGTCGAGAACAAGAACCAGCTGCTGACGCCCGGCATCTTCGGCCGCGTGCAGCTGTTCGGCGGCGAGTATGATGCGCTGCTGGTCCCCGATTCGGCGATCGTGTCGGACCAGGCCCGCAAGATCGTGTTCGTGGTCGGTGACAACGACGTGGTGCAGGCCAAGCCGGTGAAGCTCGGCCCGATCGTCGACGGCTTGCGCGTGATCCGCGAGGGCCTTGCCGCGACCGACAACGTCGTTCTGGACGGGCTCGCCAACCCGATGGTGCGGCCGGGCGCCAAGGTCAAGCCGCAGAAGGGCGAGATCAAGACCGCCGACGCCAAGCCCAGCAGCAAGTAGTACCGGCCTCAGCCCTCTCGGTTCGCCATGCGTTTTTCCCATTTTTTCATCGACCGGCCGATCTTCGCGTCGGTGCTGTCGATCATCATCCTGATCGTGGGCGGCATCGCCCAGCGTGCCCTCCCCGTGGCCGAGTATCCCGAGATCGCGCCGCCGACGGTGAACGTGACGGCGACCTATCCCGGCGCCTCGGCCGAGGTCATCGCCCAGACCGTCGCCACGCCGCTCGAGCTCGAGATCAACGGCGTCGACGACATGCTCTACATCGTCTCGCAGTCGACCGGAGACGGCCGCCTGTCGATCAACGTCGTGTTCAAGCCCGGCACCGACATCGACCAGGCCCAGGTCAACGTGCAGAACCGCGTGGCAGTGGCGCAGCCGCGCCTGCCCGAGGACGTGCAGCGGCTGGGCATCGTGGTGCGCAAGGCCTCTCCCGACCTGATGATGGTCGTGCACATGACGTCGCCCGACGGCAGCCGCGACCAGCAGTACATCTCCAACTATGCCACGCTCTACGTGAAGGACGTGCTGGGCCGCATCGACGGCGTCGGCAACGTGCTGGTGTTCGGCGCGCGCGATTATTCGATGCGCGTCTGGCTCGACCCCGCGCGTGTCGCCGCGCACAACCTGACGGCCGGCGAGGTGATGCTGGCGATGCGGGCGGCCAACCTGCAGGTCGCCGCCGGCGCCATCAACCAGGCCCCCGCCGTGTCGCCGGGCGGCTTCACGCTGTCGGTGCAGACACTCGGCCGTCTCACCGCGCCGGAGGAGTTCGGCAACATCGTGCTGCGTGCCGAGCCCGACGGCCAGGTGACGCGCCTGCGCGACGTGGCGCGTATCGAGCTGGGCGCGCAGGACTACACGCTGAACGCCTATCTCGACAACAAGAACGCCACCGCGCTCGGCATCTTCCAGCGCCCCGGCTCCAACGCCATCGCCACCTCGGCCCAGATCAAGGCGACGATGGAGAAGCTCAAGAAGGACTTCCCGGCCGGGCTCGACTACTCGGTGGTCTACAATCCGGTGGAGTTCATCCAGGCCTCGGTCGATGCGGTGATCGAGACGCTGTTCGAGGCGCTGCTGCTGGTCGTGATCGTGGTGATCGTGTTCCTGCAGACCTGGCGGGCCGCGATCATCCCCCTGCTCGCCATCCCGGTGTCGCTGATCGGCTCGTTCGCCGTGATGGCCGCGGTCGGGGTGTCGTTCAACACCTTGTCGCTGTTCGGCCTTGTGCTGGCGATCGGCATCGTCGTCGACGACGCCATCGTCGTGGTCGAGAACGTCGAACGCTACCTGACGCAGGGCATGTCGCCCAAGGCCGCGGCCCACAAGACCATGGACGAGGTCGGCGGCGCGCTGATCGCGATCTCCCTGGTGCTGATCGCGGTGTTCCTGCCGACCGCCTTCATCACCGGCCTGCAGGGCACCTTCTACAAGCAATTCGCCATCACCATCGCTGCCTCGACGGCGATCTCGGCCTTCGTGTCCCTGACGCTGTCGCCCGCGATGGCGGCGGTGCTGCTCAAGACCCATGCGCTGTCGCACATCGAGCATGCCAAGCCGACCCTGCTCGAGCGGCTGATGTGGCCGATCAACACGTTCTTCCGCCTGTTCAATCGCGGCTTCGACTGGCTGTCGAACTTCTACGGCCACGCCACGGCGCGCATTATCCGCCTGTCGACCATCGTCCTGGTCGTCTATGCCGGCTTGCTGGGTCTGACGGGCTGGCGGTTGGTCAACACCCCGACCGGTCTGGTGCCGCAGCTCGATCGCTCCTACCTGATCGCCGTCTTGCAATTGCCGGCGGGCGCCACGCTGGACCGCACCGACAAGCTGGTAAAGAAGGCGTCGGAGATGATCATGGCGACGCCGGGCGTCGAGCATGCCGTGGCCTTCGTCGGTCTCGACGGCGCCACCTTCACCAACGCGCCCAACACCGGCGTGGTGTTCGTCACCCTGAAACCCTTCGCCGAGCGCCGCGACCTGCCGATGGACAAGATCCTGGCCGACCTGCGCGGCAAGATGTTCTCGCTGCGCGAGGCGTTCGTGTTCGTGCTCGAACCGCCTTCGGTGCCGGGCATCGGCACCGGCGGCGGCCTCAAGGGCTACGTGCAGGACCGCGCCGCCCGCGGCCTGCCGGCGCT
>JADHLS010000054.1 GCA_016780605.1 Reyranella sp. | reverse complement strand
GATCTGGTGGGCCTTACAAGCCTGTGCCCACCATATCTGGTAGTTAGTGCGAATAGATGCGTCTACTGGCACGCAAAAATTGACCGGCCCTCCCCCTTTTGTTGGATTACATCCGTTGTTGACATGTATAAGCACTTTAGTAATATTCGGCTCGCTGCGGCAGCGTGCGGATGGCCCCCGCTTTCACCCTGAATCGGTGGCCGGACCGTCATAAACCCGCCGGATTCACTGGGCGATATGTCGGCCCACGCAAACAACGGAAGGCCATGGGCGAGCGCCCCACTCTGATCCTCACGACACGACTGGGCGTACGGCCGCTGGGTGTTCGCGGCGATCCCCTGCATGCGGTGGCGGGCCAGCTGCTGTCCGTCATCCGCCGTCGCCTCGGCGACGGGCCGGCCGACCTTCTGGCCGAACCACAGCTGCGCGAATCGGGCGACGGCATCGACTGGTACGCCGCGCGCACCGGCCCGGTCCGCCGCTTCAGCGAGCTCAGCGACAGCGAACGCGCCGTCGCATTGGAAACGGTGGAAAGCCGGCTGAGCGCCATCCGCTCGCTGGGCGGCGTGCTGAAGGAATCGACCGGCAGCGAGGAAGCCCGCCTGATCGGCCGCTCGCTGGAGCTGTCGACCACGCGGCCATCGGACGATTTCATCTTCCTGGTCGACGGTGAGCCGGTCATCGCGGCCTGGGGCTACGAAGCCGACGCCTTGCAGGGGCTCGCGCCCTACGTGCCGCCGCCGGTTCCCGCACCGGCGAGGCCTGCGCCCGCCGCCGTGCTGGCGAGCGCCCCGGCGGCCATGCTGCCCGCTCGCCTTGCCTGGGCGCCGTGGCTCAGCGCCCTGCTGTTCGGCCTGCTGCTCCTGCTGCTGCTCCTGATCACCTCGTGGCTGCTGCGCGCCTGCGCGCCGGTCGATCCGTCGCTCAACATCGCCACCCTGGAGACGCCGCCGCCACCAGCGCCCGAGCCGCCGCCCGATCCGACGCCCCTGTTGAAGGCCTCGCTGGACGGCGAGGAGGCGGACGCCGCCAAGCTCAAGGCCGAGCTCGCCGCCCTCGAGGCCGAGCTCAAGGACAAGCTCACGCAGTGCAAGCCGATCGAGCTGCCCAAGCCGCCCCCTCCTCCTCCGCCGCCACCAGCGGTCGCCAAGGCACCGCCGCCGCCACCCCCGCCTCCGCCGCAGCAGCAGGCCGCCGTCCCGCAGGCGCCGCCGACCAACCGCCCGCCGCCGGGCCAGCTGCCCTGCAACTGGTCGGGCGATTCGGGGGGTGAAGGGGTGACCCGCAACCGGCACTATCTGGGTGACAAGCCGGGCTTCGTTGCCATCAACTACAATCTCTACGTGAAGCCCGACGACATCAAAGTGGTCTATCGCGGCCAGGTCATCGCCGGCACCGGCGGACCGCGCAGCGGCCGCGGCGGCTTCGGGTTCAACTGGAACCCTGTCGCCGGGGATTATTCGGTCGATGTCATCGTAACCGGTGAGATGTGGGGTACGCGCTGGACGTACGCCATGGTCTGTCCGCGCTGAAATCGGGGAACAGGGATGGCCGCAGGTCCGCTTCTCGTCAGTGAGCCGCTGCAGCGCTATCGCGCGCTGGGCATGGCCGGCGACCCGGTGTGGCGCGCCGCTGGCCAGCTGCGCGCCGCCATCGCCGCGCGCCTGTCCCGCCGCCACGCCGATCTGCTGGCCGTCCCCGAGGCCGATCCGACCGGCCGGCGCATCGACTGGTACGCGCCCTTCGAGGGCGAGCCGCGCAAGCTCTCCGACCTCGATCCGGGCGAGCGCGAGGCCGTGCTGGCCGAGGTCCATCGCCTGCATGGCGAGATCACCGGCCTCGCCGAATCGATGGACGCCCCGCAGCGCTCCACCGCCGAACGCAACTTTGCCCGCCTGCTGCGCCATGCGCTGACCGCGCCCGGCGAGGAAACGCTCTACGTCGTCGACGGCAAGCCGGTGATGACCTTCTGGGGGTTCTCGGCCGAGGCTAACTTGCCCGGCGTTTTCCTGGCGGCCCCGCCGGTTACGCCGCAAGTTGCTGCGGCTGCTCCTCTGCGGGCGGCGCCCGAAGCCGTGATGGCGTCGGCGCCGGCCATTGCCGCCGGCACGCGCTCGGTGTGGTGGCAGTGGCTGCTGCTGGCGGTGCTGTTGCTGCTCCTGCTGGCGCTGCTCGCGTGGGCAGTGCGTCCCTACCTGCCGCATCTCGAGCCGTGGCTCGAGGCCGACGCACGCGATCGGGCGCTCGGCATGGCTGTGCGCCAGCCACTCGAGATTCAGAAGGCCCGCGCCGTGACCCTGCAGGACGAGAACGAGAAGTTGCGCCTGGAGCTCGCGCGGCTCACCGACGAAGCCTCGCGCCGTGGCGCCGATTGCGCCGCCGTCATCACCGTGCCCGGCGGCGTGGTCGTTGCCGGCCGCTCCGACGCACCGATCGAGCGCGGCGCGTTGCCCGACACGCCGGGGGCCGGCGTCGACGACAACCAGGCCAACAAGGATGCCGGCAAGGACCCGGGCGCCGGTCCCGGTGCCAACACGGGTCCGGATGACAAGAATGTCGACAAGGGCAACATGAAGGGCCCGGATGATCAGCAGAAGCTCGACCAGCAGAAGGGCGAGAAGGACAAGCACACCGCTGCCAAGGAAGAGCCCAAGCCGATGACCGTGCCGCCCGAGGCCAAGCAGAAGGGCGACCTCGCCTTCCTCAAGGGCGACTGGCGCTCGCGCACCGGGCTTGCCACCGCGACCGGCGAGCGCGACATCAGGCCCAACTACACCCTGGACGACAAGGGTAAGGGCAAGGTCACCTTCGTGCAGAAGAACGGCGCGACCTGTGAGGCGCCGGCCGAGGCCAAGTGGGATGGCTCCAAGCTCGTGATCGAGGAAAAGTCCAATCCCAAGTGCAGCGACGGCAAGACCTATGCCCGCAATACCGTGAATTGCGAGGTCGGCCAGGATGGCACGGCCAAATGCACCGGAAGCCAACCCGGTGACAATCGCAGCTACAATGTCCAGTTCGGGCGTTGACTGGGGTAGAATCTGACCTGACATGAGCGACCTTGCCCGCCTGCCGAGCTATTCCAGCCCGACGACGCTGATCGCCCGTTCGGGCATCCAGTTCCTCGACTTCGGCTTCGATCCCGTGCGCCTACGCGTGCGCGAATGGGGCTTCCACGACGCCGCCAGCACCAAGGCGGTCGACGACCTGGTGCAGCTCGACTTCGACGAGGTGCGCGGCCAGTACGAGGTGGTCGAGAACGGCCGCCGCCGCGCCGCCGAGCCCAACCTCGTGGTCACCGCCAAGGATGCGCTGCTGCCCTTCCTCGACAAGTGGGTGCCGGTGCCCTTCCTGCAGGTCCGGCCCAACAACCAGTTCCGCGAAGGCCCGGCGGACTGGGCGCGCGTGCGGGTGGTCGATCTCGAGATGCGCTACGGCGTGGGTTATCGCGACGAGCAGGGCAATCGCTACCGCGCGGTGCTCGCCTTCGACACCGGCCTCATTGCCGAGGCCGAAGGCCGCGCCTATCTCGCGCCATCGCCCAAGGACGTGACGTCGGGCGCCTTGTTCGCTTTGGCGCCGCAGCAGCGCGCCAACCATTGGCTGCTGCGCCAAAGTTGGATGACGCAGTGGCTGGAGGAGCTGTTCCGCGAGCTGCATCCGCGCGCGACGGCCGACGAGATCGAGGGCGACATCAAGCAAAAGCCGCAGGAAGCCATTGCGCGCTACCTTGCCTTCCTCGGCCTGCTGGCCAATGCGGTGCACTTCCCGCCCATCAAGCTGGTGGGCGACGCCGAGCGGCCCGGCCGCGGCGCCATCGAGGTCGACCTGGTGCTCGATGTCGGCAACTCGCGCACCTGCGGTCTCATGATCGAGGCGGCGGGCGAGCTCGGCATCAACCTGAACGACTCCTATGAGCTCGCACTGCGCGATCTCTCCCATCCCGAGGTCGTGCACACCAAGCCCTTCGAATCGCGCGTCGAGTTCGCCCAGGCCTGGTTCGGCAAGAACCACCTGTCGCGGCTGGGCGGCCGCGCCGATGCCTTCGTCTGGCCGACCATGACCCGCGTCGGTCCGGAGGCGACGCGGCTGGCCGCGCGCCGCCGCGGCACCGAGGGCAACACCGGCATGTCGAGCCCCAAACGCTACCTGTGGGACGAGGAACCGCAGGCGCGCGAATGGCGCTTCAACATCGCCTACGCCCAGGACCAGACGGCGATGCCGGCCGCCGCCGGGCCGATGGCCCAGCTGGTGAACCAGAAGGGCGAGCCGCTGCACCTGGTCGAGCCCGAGGCCGACAGCGCCGATCACCTGCCGGTGTTCGAGCCGCTTTATTCCCGCTCCTCGATCATGACCTTCGTGCTGAGCGAGGTGCTGCTGCAGGCGCTGACCTTGATGAACTCGCCGCAGCAGCGCGGCCGCCGTGCCCATGCCGAAACGCCGCGCCGGCTGCGCCGCATCGTGCTGACCCTGCCGACCGGCATGCCGCTCGCCGAGCGCCTGATCTTCCGCAAGCGCGCCGAGGCGGCGCGCGATCTCGTGTGGATGATGCTGGGCTGGAAGCTTGACGATCCAGCCGCCCCCGCGCCGCGTGTGCTGACCGACTGGGACGAGGCGTCGTGCACCCAGCTCGTCTATCTCTACACCGAGGTCGCGCGCAATTTCGGAGGCGACGCCCGGCGCTTCTTCCAGGTCACCGGCAAGCCGCGCGGCAAGCCGTCTGACGGCAGGCTCTCGATCGCCAGCATCGATGTCGGCGGCGGCACCACCGACCTCATCATCAACTCCTACGGCCTGGAGGGCGCAGGCACCTCGGTGACGCTGTTCCCCGAGCAGAAGTTCCGCGAAGGCTTCAACGTCGCGGGCGACGACATCCTGCTGCGCGTCGTGCAGGCCCATGTCCTGCCGCCGATCGAGGCGGCCATGCGCGCAACCGGCATCGCCAATCCCGCCGACCTGATGGCCGAGCTTCTGGGCGGCGACCGCGGCGGCGAGGACGTGATCCAGCGCAACCTGCGCCAGCAATTCGCGCTGCAGGTCGCCCATCCCATCGCGCTCGAGTTCATGCGCGCGGCCGAGGATTACGATCCGACATCCGGCGTGGTCGCGGCCGAGCCGCGGCCCTTCGAGTCCTTCTTCCCCAATGGCTCCAAGCCTTCCGAGGAAGTCATCACCTTCGTCAACGAGGCGGCGCGCAAACGCGGCGCCAAGGACTTCGACCTCAAGACCACGGTGTTCCCCGTCGACCTGCCGGGCATCGACAAGACGGTGCGCGCCGAGATGGGCCGCGTGCTGGCGCCGCTGGCCGAGATCGTCCACGCCTACGACTGCGACGTGCTTCTGCTGTCGGGCCGGCCCTCGCGCCTGCCCGGCATCCGCGCGCTGCTGATGGAACTGCTGCCGCTGCCGCCCGAGCGCGTGATCTCGCTGCACGATTACCGAGTCGGCGCCTGGTACCCGTTCCGTGACGCCCGGTTGCGCGTGGAGGATCCCAAGACCACGGTGGCGGTGGGCGCGATGATCGCAGCACTTGCCCAGTCGCAGCTGCCCGACTTCTCCTTCCGCTCCGACCTCCTGCGCTCGCGCAGCATCGCCAAGTTCATCGGCAAGCTCGATGGCGGCGGCCGCCTGCAGCGCGAGGACCTGGTCTATCGCGACGTCGACCTCGACAATCGCGAATACGAGTTGCCGGAGGTCGCCTTCGAGTTCCGCGGGCCCATGTGGCTCGGCGCGCGCCAGCTCGACCTGGTGCGCTGGCCGGCGGCGCGGCTCTATGCGCTGGAGTTCGCCAAGCCGGAATATGCCGAGCGTCACGCCCGCGAGACGCCGTTCAAGATCGCGCTGGCCCGGGTGAAGCCCAAGGACAAGGATTCGGGTGATGTCGAGCGCTTCCGCCTGCGCCAGGTGACCAACCGCGACGGCCGTGCCGTCGCGCTCGATCGCCTGACGCTTCGACTGCAAACCTTGCCGCGTCGAGAGGGCTATTGGCTCGACACCGGCATGCTCAAGACCGGGTAAAGCGTATGGACACCGTCGATCTCAAGCTGGCCCAGGACTGCGAGGCGTTGGCGGTTTCCGCCAGCGAAGGCGTGGCGTGGCTGAAGGGCGCCGCGGCGGAATCGCCGACGGTGGCGCAGCAGGCGCCGTCGTTGATCAGCGAGCTGCAGAAGGTTCGCAACCAGAGCCGCAAGCTCGCCCGCGCCGCGCGCCGGCGCATGTGCGTGGGTGTGTTCGGGCCGAGCCAAGCGGGCAAGAGCTATCTCGTCTCCATCCTGGCGAGCCGCGACGGACGGCCGATGCAGGCCCGCTTCGGCGACAAGAGCTACGACTTCCTGCGCGAGATCAACCCGCCGGGTAACCGCGAATCGACCGGCCTGGTGACGCGCTTCGGCCTGGGGCTGAGCGCCGGCGACAAGGAATTCCCCGTCCGCGTGCGGCTGCTGACGCAGACCGACATCGTGAAGATTCTGGGCAACTCCTTCCTGCTCGACTTCGATCACCAGAAGGCGGCGTTCGAGCATCCCGACGGCGCCGCGATCCGCAAGCGCCTGGGCGAATTGCGCGCCAGGGCGGCCGCGGAGCCCTATGGCGATCTCGACGCGGACGACGTGCTCGACCTCATCGAGTACTTCGACACCTTCTTCGCCGGCGTCACCGCCGAGCTGCGCACCGACTACTGGCGCGAGGCGATCGACCTCGCGCCACGGCTGTCGGGCCACGACCGCGCGCGGCTGTGGTCGGTGCTGTGGTACGACTTCCAGCCTTTCACGGACCTCTACCTCACGCTCTACGACGGCCTGCAGAAGCTCTCCTTCGCGCCCGAGGCGTCGCTCGGCATGGACGCGCTGATCCCGCGCGAGAAGAGCATCGTCGACGTGCTGACGCTCGACAAGCTCGGTGCCGATGATGCCGATACGCTGCTGGTGCGGCCCAAGCACGCCGATGGTCGCGCGCTGCCCGACGCCGAGCTGCCGCGCTCGCTGATCTGCGCGCTCACCGCCGAGCTCTCTGTCGCCATCGCCGAGAAGCCGTGGGACTTCTTCGATCACACCGACCTGCTCGACTTCCCCGGCGCCCGCTCGCGGCTGAAGCTCGCGAACCTCGCCGATGTCGCCAAGGCCAAGGGCGTCGCCGAAGGCGCCAACCCGCTGCGCGAGCTGTTGCTGCGCGGCAAGGTCGCCTATCTCTTCCAGCGCTATTCGGCCGAGCGCGAGCTTTCCGCCATCCTGCTCTGCGTGCCCGACGGCAACCAGGAGGTCCGCGACCTCTCCGACATGATGTCGGCCTGGATCGACCAGACGATCGGCGCCACGCCGGCCGACCGCGCCAAGCAGAAGAACGCGCTGTTCCTGGTGCTGACCAAGATGGACCGCGAGTTCGAGCAGAAGGCGGGCGAGACCGAGGAATCGCGCAAGCTGCGTTGGTCGGCGCGCATCAACAACTCGCTGATCAATAACTTCCGCGGCGAGTGGCCGGCCAACTGGGACGGCAAGCCGTTCGACAACACCTTCTGGCTCAGGAACCCGACCGTCATCGACGAGCGGCTGATGGACTATGACGGCGGCCGCGAGCTCGGTATCGCCGAGACCTTCGCCGAGCGCGCCCGCGAGCTGCGCGGCCATTTCGTCGCCAATGCCGAGGTGCGGCGCCACTTCGCCGATCCGGCGCGCGCCTGGGACGAGGCGTTCCGCGCCAATGACGGCGGCGTGCACTACCTGGTCAAGAACCTGATCCCGGTGTGCGATCCGGCGATCAAGCGCGCCCAGGTGCGCGGCCAGCTCGAGATCCAGATCCGCCGCCTGGTCGACCGGCTGGCCGGGTTCCACAGCGCCGCCGACGGCGATGCCCGCACCAAGAAGCGCGACCTCGTCCACACTGTGTTGCGCGGGCTCGCCAACTGCATCCAGCAGCAGCTGTTCGGCGAGCTGATGGCCGCCCTGCAGGTGGCCGATACGGCGCTGCGCGAGATCTACTTCCGCATTTCCACCGCGCGGCCTTCGGACGAGACCACCGGGCGCAACGGCAAGCCGCCGGCCCAGGTTTCGCAGTCGACCGGCGCGGCCGTCGATCTCGGCGCCATCTTCGCCGACGTCTTTGGCGAGGAGCCCGGACGCTCGGCGCCGCCGTCGGGTGTGCTCGAGGACCGCGCCGAGCGCTTCGCCCGCGA
Source organism: Reyranella sp. (assembly GCA_016780605.1). Lineage (GTDB taxonomy): Bacteria > Pseudomonadota > Alphaproteobacteria > Reyranellales > Reyranellaceae > Reyranella. Next base: position 4,741 of record JADHLS010000054.1, on the reverse strand, counting down.
GGCCGCCGAGTACTGGCTGGAGAACATGCGGCGCGTCGGCGCCGACGAGAAGGCGTTGTCTCATTTCGGCGTCGACCGCCAGCATCTCGGCTGGTTGATCGACGAGCTGATCGTGGGCGCGCATCGGCTGAAGCTGATCGACCAGCTGAGCCACGAAGTGCGCGAGCTGGAGAATGCGGCAAATGCCAAGTGGGAGGAGATCGCCGAGCGCCAGGTGCGCACCGCCTCCTCAGCGCTCAACGGCTATGTGAGCGCGCTGGGCTTCGACCATCTGCCGCTCGACCAGCGGCCCGGCCTGCCGCCGAACGCGCCGACGCGGCGCGTGTTCGAGGGGCCGGCGATCGTCAACGGCACGCCGCAGCTCTCCGAGAATCCGCAGCCGATCTATGCCGACTACTGCAAGGACTGGATGCGCGCCTTCCTGCAGCTCGCCATGGACAATGTCGGCTACGAGGGCGGGCGCGAGATCTCGCCCGAGCAGAACGACCGGCTGGGCGCCATCCTGCGCACCGTCCCGGCATAGGGCCGGCATAGCCCATGCCCGTCCGCGCCTCTGTCGAAGCCTTGCCGGAGCCCGGCCACGCGATCCTGCGCGTGAGCGAGCTCGACGCCGCGCCCGACGGTCTCGCCCTGTCGATCCAGCGCCAGCAGGGGCCTGAGTCGCACCTCGCCGACGACGGATGGCGGCGCACCGAGGCGTGGCTGCTGCCCGAGCGTGTCGAGCGGCGGCGCAATGCCCTGGAGTTCCATCTCGGGCCCGAGATCTGCGATCGCCTGGCCGGCATTGCCACCGTGCGCGTGCGGGTGAAGGAGCCCGACATCGGCGTGGTCGGCACGACCGTGGTCGCCTGGCCCGCCATGCTGACCTCGGGCGCGCTCGATCCCTCGAGCAAGCGCTACGACGACACGGTGCGGCTGCGCCGGGCCAAGCAGGCCGAGGTGCCTCCTCCTGCGCCGCCGCCTGAGCCCGAACCGACGCCAGATCCGACACCAGAGCCGCCGGCGCCGCCCTTCACGATGGCGCCGCGGCCCGAGCTGCGCGCGACGCGCGATCTTGGACCGCCCGAGCGCAGCAGCCGCACCGGCTGGCTGATCGCGGCGCTGGTGCTCGTGGCCCTCGCGGGCGGCGGCTATCACGTCTACACGACCTACTTCCAGAACCCCGAGCCTGCGGTGGCCGTACGACCACCGCCGCCGCCACCTCCACCGACAGCGGCTGCCAGCGCATCCGGCAAGTCGGTGCGCGACATCGTCGGCGAATACTTCGCCACCAAGCCCACGCCCGAGGCGATGCTCGCCAAGGCTCGCGACTACGCCAAGGCGGACGAGATGGCGGCGGCCTTCCTGGTGTTCCGCCGCGCCGCCGAGACGGGCAACGTGCCGGCGCAGATCGAGCTCGCCACCTTCTACGATCCGCTTTCCCGGAAAGCGGGCTTCACGCCCGACGCCGCGCGCGCCGCCGACTGGTACGAGCGTGCCGCCCTTGCCGGCTCGCCCGAGGCGCAGCGCAAGCTCGGCCTGCTGCTGGCCAAGGGCGGCATTGGCCTGCCGGCCGATCCCGCCAAGGCCAAGAGCTGGCTGCAGCAGGCGGCCGCCCAGAACGACGCCGACGCCAAGAAGGCGCTGGACGCGCTGTCGAAGTAGGGATGACAGCACTGCTTCCGGCGGTCTGCTGTATGCATCGTCCAGTCTCCGAGCCTGCCCGCAGCGAAGATCCTTCGGGTCACGGTCTCAGTGCTCGCCGGGTGGCCCGCTCGGCTTCGTCGATGATCGCTTTGACCCGCGCCGGGGGTGGGGTCGAGATCAGCTGCAGTGCGATGCCGCGTAGGAGACCAAGGAGGGACACGGCCATCGCCTCGGGGTCGGCGTCCGCTCGCACCGAGCCGTCGCGAATCCCTTCGCGGACCTTATCGGCGAGCAGGCGCCGGAAGCGGGCATCCTGTTCGGCGTAGAGCGGCATCAGGACGGGATCGCTGGCAATCGCCTCGCCCCACATCTGCAGGAACGCGCGGGCAGCGGGACGTTGGTTGGTGACGTTCTTCAGGTAGGCACGAACCGTTTCCGCCAGCCAGGCTGCGGCGCTCTCCCCAGGATCCGGGAGGTTGAAGGCCTGAGCATCGCGCATCACCGCGCGGAGCAGATTCTCGCGGCTGCCGAAGTGATGAGAGACGATGCCCCGGCTGTAGCCGGCGGCCTCGCCGACCTCGGCCAGGGTGAGCGCGCGCGAACCGTGCTCGGCGATCAGCGCCGTCGCGGCAGCTACCACCTTGCGTTCGGTCTGCTCGCGACGCTCTTGCTGCGTGCGGCGAGCGGGAGGGTGATCGGGCGTCAGGGCTGTTCAGATGTTGGTCGGCGAAGCATCTGGTCCGCCGCGTGCACGCTCATTCCGCCGATAACACGCGCGACGGAGCGCGCGCAAGCCGCGCGGTAGGAACGGGCGGCTACCGTACGCGAACGTCAATCGCGACGCAATACTTGTGTGTCAATCAACAAGTATCTAAGAGATGACCTCATGCCACGCACGCCACTTGTCCTCGTCCACGGCAATCCCGAGTCCGCGGCCATCTGGGGACCGCTCATCGGCGAGCTCGGCCGGGCCGACGCGATCGCCCTGTCACCGCCCGGGTTCGGCGTCCCCGCACCCCGCGGCTTCGACTCGTCGACGACGGCCTATCGAGACTGGCTGGCGTCTCAGTTGGAGCTGTTCCGCGCTCCGGTCGACTTGGTAGGACACGACTGGGGCGGCATCCACGTCGCGTCGGTGGCCATGAGTCGTCCGGATCTGATCCGCAGCTGGGCCTCCGATGCACTCGGCGTGTTCGCGCCGGATTACGTCTGGCATTCGCGAGCCCAGGTCTGGCAGCAGGAGGGCTCCGGCGAAGCCTCGGTGCAGGAGCTGTGGGGAGGCAACCTGGAGCAGCGACTCGCGGTGACGTCGACCCTCGGGATGACCGGGCGCATGGCGGAGCGGGTCGCGGCAGGCATGGATCCTGAAATGGGTCGCGCCGTCCTCAAGCTGTTGCGGTCGGCGCGACAGCCGGCGATGGCCGAAGCGGGACAGCTTCTGCCGGGCGCCGCACAACGCCCGGGACTCGCTCTCATCGCCGTCGACGACTTCGGGCGAGCCAGCGGGACGGTGGAGCAGCACGAGTGGGCAGCGCGGCGATCGGGCGCGAAAATGGCGCATCTGGTGGGCGTGGGCCATTGGTGGCCGGAGGAGACGCCCGCGCCGGTTGCTGAGGCTCTGACAAACTTCTGGGCCGAGCTGCCGGATCCCGCAGAGACGAGCTGCGCCTAGAGCGCCATCCGCTGGTGCAGGTCGAGCATGACCCAGAAGCTGCCGCCGATCATCAGGAACAGCAGGACGGCGGTGAAGGCGAGCGCCAGCAGGTTCTCCTTCGGCGTCGTCGTGAAGTTGATGTGCAGGAAGAAGTGCAGGTGCACCAGGATCTGCAGCACTGCGGCGATGGCGATCACCAGCATGATGCGCGGCGCCGGCAGGGCGTGGGTGTAGACCAGGTAGAACGGGATCACCGTCAGGACGACGGCGAGCACGAAGCCGATCAGGTAGCTGCTGAGTCCGCGGCGTTGCATCACAAGAGCCCCGGCAGATAGACGACGGAGAAGATCCCGACCCAGGCGATGTCGAGGAAGTGCCAGAACAGGCCGAGCCGGAACAGCCGCGAGGTCACCGGCACGGTGAGCCCCTTCAGCGCCACCTGGCCGCTCATGATCAGGATCCAGATCAGGCCGACGCTGACATGCGTGCCGTGCGTGCCGACCAGGGTGAAGAAAGCCGAAAGGAAGCCGCTGCGCCGCGGCCCCGCGCCGACGCGGATCAGGCCCAAAAACTCGCGGATCTCGAGGAAGATGAAGCCAGCGCCCAGCAGGAAGGTGACGGCAAGCCAGCCCAGCACGGCCGAGCGGTTGGCGCTGCGCGAGGAAAGCGAGGCGAAGCCGAAGGTGATGCTGCTCAGGAGCAGCAGCGCCGTCTCGAGCGCCGCGTTGTTCAGGCTGAACAGCGTCTTGCCGGTCGGCCCACCCGCAACGTTGCCGACCATGATCGAGTAGGTCATGAACAGCAGCGCGAAGATGACGGCGTCGCCCATCAGGTAGAGCCAGAAGCCCAGAGCCCGCTGTTCGTGGACCGGCGAGGCCAGCTCGGAATGGACGACGCTCATGTCCGCCCCGCCGTCTTCAGCCGCTCCAGCGACCGCAGTCGCGTCACTTCGATGCGCTCGACCTCGGCCGCGGCCAGGATGAAGTCGGTCTCGTCATCGGACGAGCGCCAGATCATGGTCGCCCACATGGCGAGCGCGCTCGCGATGGCGAGCCACCAGATCCACCACACCATGGCGAAGCCGAACACGAAGGCGAGCCCGCCCATGATGACGCCGGCCGGCGAATTCTTGGGGATCTCGATGTCCTCGTATCCCGCGGGCGGCGCGTAGGTCACGCCGCGCTCCTTCATGTCGAGCAACGGTTCGCGATCGCGCACCTCGGGCAGGACGGCGAAGTTGTAGACCGGCGGCGGCGAGGCGGTCGACCATTCGAGCGTGCGGCCGTCGTACGGATCGCCGGTGACATCCTCGTTGAGCTTGCGGTTACGGAAGGAGACGATCACCTGCATGGCGAGGCAGGCGATGCCGATCAGGATCAGCCCGGCGCCCATCGAGGCGGCGACCAGCCAGGGCTGCCACGAGGGATCGTTGTACTGCTCCATGCGACGCGGCATGCCGAG
>JADHLS010000053.1 GCA_016780605.1 Reyranella sp. | reverse complement strand
AGATTGAAGGCGAGCAGCTTGCGCAGCGGATGGGCGAGGACCAGGAGGCCGTAGATGCCGAGGCCGATCAGGGCGGCACCTGTCAGCCCGGCGAGGATCGGCGCGGTCATGGCTTCCCGGACGGCAGCCGGTCCGGCGGTCCGATGACGAGCAGGGGCAGCGTCACGGCGATGGAGAGCACCATGAACGCCTCGATGAACAGGATCAGCGGCTTGGCGATGCCATCGGGGTAGGCGAGGAAACCGGCAGCCACGAAAAAGCCCATGACGCCGATCACGAGGAACATCGCCGGTCCCGCGACCAGGGCGATGCGCAGCCAGCGGCGATCGACCGGCGGCGCCCCGGCCAGCCGCGACATCATGACGATCATCGCCATTGCCGCCAGCAGGGCGCCGCCCTGGAAGGCGCCACCGGGCTCGTTGGCGCCCACCCAGACGATGTGGATCGCAACGACGATGCCAACCGGCGGCAGCAACTGCGCGAAGAAGGCGAGGGGACCCTGTTGATGCGGCAGCGGTCGCGGGCCGGCGACGCCGCCCCAGGCACGATCGTCCGCCAGCGACCAGACGCCGATCACGGCGAGGATCAGCACGACCTTTTCCAGCATCGTGTCGAAGGCACGCCAGGTCATCAGGACGGCGGTGACCGGATTGCCGAGCCCGGTTTCGGCCAGGTGGCGTGCTGCGTCGGGCGCCAGCGTCGGGCCGGGATCGGCCATCGTGAGCACGCCGGCGGCGAGCGCCGCCGCAATGACGATGCAGAGGACCGCCGCCGCGAAGCGCATCACAGGACCGGGCTGTTCCGCCACCGGCTGTGGATCGGTGTGGCGCAGGCGCATCGCGGCGGTGATCAGCAGCACGCCGGTCACGCCGCTGCCGATCGCCGCTTCGGTCAGCGCGACATCGACCGCGAACAGGCGGACCCAGACCAGGGACAGCAGCAGGCCATAGGCGACGTAGCCCACGACCGCGGCGAAGAGCTCACGGGCGGCGATCGTCCAGATGGCGACCGCCAGGACGAGGGCAGCGAGGCCGATGTCGAGGGCCTCGAGCACCGTCATGACGACGGTCCGCGGCGGCGCAGCGCCTGGGCGATGACCTGGGCCACCGTCGCGCTCGACAGCTGCACCAGCACCCAGACGGCAAGGAGCTTCAGCGCGCCCAAAAGGCCGGTCGCCTGCGGCAGCAGGCCGAGCACGATCAGGCCAAGGCCGAGATTGTCGGCCTTGGTGAGCGCATGCAGGCGCGTCAGCGAATCGGGGAAGCGCAGCAATCCCGCGGTGCCGGCCAGGAAGAAGAAGCAGCCGGCGCCGACTGCGACGACAGTGAAGATGTCGGCGACGCTCATGATGGATCGTCGCCGGAGGGCGGCGTCACGCTGGTCACGAAGGCGACCGAGGCAAAGGCCGCGAGCAAGGCCAGCCCCAGGGCGACATCCTCGGCGCCACGGACGCCGGTGGCCGCAGCCGCCAGCAGCAGGGTGGCGATTCCACCCGTCCCCAGGAGCTGGGCGGCCATCGTGCGGTCTACGTTCTCAGGCCCGCGCAGGATGCGGGCCAGGCCGATGGCCACGGTCAGGAGGATGAAGCCGGCGGCGGCGAGCAGGAAGTCAGTCATGGCCGATCATCCGGCCGAACAGCTGTTCCTCGGCGGTGAGGTTATCGGCGACTGGCTGGTCGACGTCGAGGCAGTGGATCAACAGCGCGCCATCGTCATCGGATCCGGCTGGCAACGTGCCGGGCAGCAGGCTCGATACGGCGCAGAAGGCATTGCGCGCGCTGGCCGATTGCAGGCGGGGGCGCCAGGTGACGAAGCCGGGACGCAGCGGCATCGATGGCCTGAGCGCGAGCCACGCGACCTCGATGCCGGCGCTCACCGACTGACCAAGGAAGTGCACGCCGAACGATGCGAGCGACCACAGGCGCAGTCGCAAGGTGCCGGGAGGCATCAGGCGGAGACTTGCCCATGTCGCGAGCGCCGCCGCGGCCACGCCAACCGGAACGTCGGCGAGCCGGTAACCGGCAATCATCAGCCACAGGGCGAAGAACAACGTGGCCCGGCCGATGGCGACCGTCGTGCTCATCGCGGGTTGTCCGTCACCACCAGGACCGGGACCGGCGTCATGCGGCGACGGCCGTCGCCGGCTCGCGCGACGGCTCCCGGATACGGTATAGCGCAACATAGAGCGCCGGCAGCACGATCAGCGTGAGCAAGGTGGCGACGAACAGTCCGCCCATGATGGCGAAGGCCATCGGCCCCCAGAACACGTCGGCGGCGATCGGGATGAATCCCAGGACGGTCGAGATCGCTGTCAGCATGATCGGCCGGAAGCGCAGCACTGTAGCTTCCACGACCGCGTCCCAAACGTGCACCCGCTTTGTTCGTTCGGTCTCGATCTGCTCAATGAGAATGACAGCGTTGCGCGCTATCATGCCGAACAGGGCAAGGATGCCGAGAATGGCAACGAAGCCCAACGGCTTGCCGACGATGAGCAACGTAAAGACGATGCCGATCAGCCCCATCGGGACAACGCTCAGGACCAGGAACAGGCGGCTGAAACTGTGGAGCTGCGCCATCAGGAAGAACAGCATCAGCAGCAGCATCAGCGGCACCTTGGCGAAAACCGACGCCTGCGAGTTTTCACTCTCTTCGACCGTGCCGCCGACGGCGATGCGGTAGTCCTTGGGAAGGCTGTGGCGCAGCTTGTCGATAGCCGGCGCGAGCGCGTCGACGGCGCTCGTGGGCGACACGCTGGGCGGAACGTCCGCCAGCACGGTGAGGGTCGGCACGCGCTGGCGCCGCCAGATCAGCGGATATTCCTGCTTGAAGTCGAAGGTCGCCACCTGGCTCAGCGGCACCGTGCGCCCGTCGGCCAGCGGCAACTGCAGGGCGCGCAGCGTCGACAGCGAGCTGCGCTGCTCGTCGAGGGCGCGGACGATGGCGGGAATGAGATAGATGTCGTCACGCACCTGGGTGATGGCGGTACCCGCCATCAGGGCGTTGATGGCCTCGGCGATCGCGCGCGAACTCAGCCCAAGCAGCCTTGCTTTGTCCTGGTCGATGGTGACGCGCACTTGACGGGCGGGCTCCATCCAATCGTAGCTGATCTCGCGGATGTTGGGATTGTTGCCCAAAGCCTCGGCAAGCCTTAGTGCGATCGATCTCACCTGGGAAAGGTCTGGTCCGCTCACGCGGTACTGCACCGGCCAGCCCACGGGCGGGCCCAGCTCGAGGGGAAAGACTCGGCCAACCACGCTCGGCATTTGCTCGGACATCAGCTTCTCGATCTTGGCCTGCAGGCGGTCGCGCGCCGCCACGTCCTTGGCGACCACGACCGCCTGGGAGAAGAAAGCGTTGGGCAGCTTGACGTCGAGCGGCAGGTAGAAGCGGATGGCGCCGCGCCCGATGTAGGTGCTCCAGCGCTCGACGTCGGGATCCTTCGCCAGGAAGGCGTCGAGCTGGCCCGCGACCGTGTCGCTGCCATAGATCGAGGCGTTCTGCGGCAGGGTCAGGTCGACCACCAACTCGGGCCGGTCGGACGCCGGGAAGAACTGGCGCGGCACGAAGGGCGAGGCCAGGAAGGCGGCGACCAGGCTCGCCACGGTGATGCCGATTGTGATCCAGCGCACGCGCATTGCCCCGACCAGGAAGGTGCGGAAGATCCGCAGCACGATGTTGGGCTTGGCCGGCTCGCTGGGCTTCGGCGGCTTCAGCAGCAGCACGCCGAGCAGGGGCGCGAACAGTACCGCCACGAACCACGACACGAACAGCGTGATGGTCACGACGGCGAATATCGAGAAGGTGTACTCGCCGGCCGAGCTTTGCGCAAATCCGATGGGCACAAACCCCGCTGCCGTCACGAAGGAGCCCGTCAGCATCGGAAAGGCCACCGTCTTGTACGCGAAGGCCGCCGCCTCTTCCTTGCTTTTTCCCTCCGCGATCCGCGTGGTCATGACATCGACCGTGGTCATCGCGTCATCGACCAGCAGACCCAGTGCGATGATCAATGCACCTAGTGAGATGCGCTGCAGATCGATGCCGAGATACTGCATGATGGGAAAGGTTATGGCGAGCGTGAGCGGAATGGACGCCGCAATGATGGCGCCTGGCCGAATTCCCAGACTGACTATGCTCACCGCCATGATGATGGCGATGGCCTGCCAAAGGGATGTGGTGAACTCGCCGATGGCATGATCGACGACGGTGGGCTGGTCGGAGACCAGGATGGGCTCGATGCCGAGCGGCAGATCGACGACGGCGTTCTCGACCTCGGCCGCCACGTTGCTGCCGAGGGCCAGGATGTCGCCGCCGTTGCGCATGGCGATGGCAAGCCCGATGGCAGGCTTGCCGTTGACGCGGAACATCGGCTGCGGCGGATCGGCATAGGCGCGGCGCACCTCGGCGATGTCGCGCAACCGGATCATGCGCCCGTTCGACAGGAAGCTGACCTTGAGGATGTCCTGCTCGGAGCGGAAGGCGCCCGACACCTGCAGCAGCAACCGTTCCTTGTCGGTCTGGACGGCGCCGGCCGGAACGACACTGTTCTGTGCCTGGACCGCCGCGATCAGGGCGGCTCGGTCGATGCCGAGCCCGGCGAGCTGTGCCGTCGAGAACTCGATGAAGATCTGCTCGTCCTGCGCGCCGATGATCTCGATCTTGGAGACGTCGGGCACGTTCAGCAGTCGCGACCGCACGGTCTCGACGTAGTCGCGCAGCTCGCGGTGGCTGAAGCCATCAGCGGTGAAGGCGTAGATCAGGCCGAACGTGTCGCCGAAATCGTCGTTGAAGCCCGGTCCCACCACGCCGGCGGGCAGGGTGTGGCGGATATCGCCGATGTTCTTGCGCACCTGGTACCAGACGTCCGGGACCTCCGCCGCCCGGGTCGAGCCCTTCAGGTTGACGAAGATGGTGGTCTGTCCGGGTACCGTATAGCTTCGCAGGAAGTCGAGCCCGCGGGTCTCCTGCAGCTTGCGTTCAAGCCGCTCGGTTACCTGCTGCAGCGTGTCGTCCAGGGTCGCTCCTGGCCAGGCCGCCTGCACCACCATCGTCCTGAAGGTAAAGGCGGGATCCTCGTTGCGGCCCAGGCCGAAATAGGCCGACAGGCCGGCGGCCGTCACGACGATCATCAGGAACCAGGTGAACGCCCGGTGTCCGAGGGCCCATTCGGAGAGATTGAAGCCGCTCACGGCGCGGCACCGAGCAGGCGCACCTTCTGTCCGGGATGAAGCGCCTGCACCCCGGCGGTGACCACCACCTCACCGCCCTCAAGACCGTGCGCGACCAGCACGCTGCCCGGATCGAAGCGGCCGATCTCGACGTTGTGCAGCGAGACCGTCATGTCCTTCGGGTCGACCAGCCACACCGCGGGCTGCCCGTTGATGCGCGTGAGCGCGCTGGCCGGCAGGGTGATGCCGGGCGTCGCCTCGAGCTCCATGCGCCCCTTGACCGTGGCGCCAAGGAACATCGCGGCCGGCGGATCGATCAGGCTGACCCGCACGCGGAACGTGCGCGTGATGGGGTCGGCCTGGGGATCCACCTGGCGCACCCTGCCGATGGCGGTGATGGACGGATCGTCGGTCAGAGACACCACGACCTTGGGGTCGGGCGGGGCGGAGCGGATCACCTGCGCCGGCACATCGAACACGGCGTCGCGGCCATCCTGGCGGGCGACCTGGAAGATCGTCTGTCCCGGCTGCACGACCTCGCCCGACTCGGCGGTGCGCGCCGTGATCGAACCCGTGACGCCGGCCTTGAGCTGGGTGTAGCTGACGCGGTCCTTGGCGATGTGCAGCTGGGCCTCGGCGTTGTCGAGCTGGGACCGGGCCGTTCGCAAAGCCTGCTCGGCCTGGTCGTAAAGGGCCTGGGTCGTGAAGCCCTGCGGCAGCAGGACCTTCTGTCGCTCGTAGGCGTTCACCGTCTCAGTCACGCGCCCCTCGGCCGCCGACAGCGCCGCCTGTGCCGAGCGCAGGGCATTGAGCTCGTTCTGCGGATCGAGCTTGGCCAGCACCTGATCCGGTTCGACGCGATCGCCGACGTTGCCCAGGCGTTCGATGATGCGGCCGCCAATGCGGAAGGAGAGCGATGCCTCGTTCTCCGCGCTGATCTGGCCGGTCAGGATGACCGTCTCGCCTGTGCCGCCCTTGGCAGCGGTGATGGTGCGCACGGGACGCGGTTCGACCGCCTTGGCCTTGGTCTGCCGTTCGCACCCGCCGAGCGAGAAGGTCGGCACCACAAGCAATACGAGCAGCGCCATGCCGGTCGCGTTGCGCCGGCAAGCAAACCCCGCCCTGGCAGACGTCGCCGTCACCGGGCTATTGAAGGATCCGCGCCCTCAGGCGCGCATATTCTTCCTTGGAAATCGACTTCTCCGCCACCAATCGTTCAAGCTTAGCAAGCTCGTCGGCGACGCTGAAGCCCACGATCTGGCGCAGTTCGTCGCGGGCCTGGCGCGCCTGGCTGCGGTTGCGCTCCGCCATGCCGCCGCCTTGCGTGAGAATATAGGCGAAGATGCCGATATAGGGCAGCACGATGAGGAGGATGACCCACATTACCTTGCCGAATCCCGAGATGTCCTGGCGCCGGAACAGATCGCTTGCCGTGGTTATGAAAAGCCAGAACCACAGGATGAATATGAAGACGGCAAAGGCGTCGGCCAGGAAGTTAGCGAATGTCGATTCTGCGGTGAACACCATTGTCCTTCTCCCGTGCGCAGCACTGTGGCGATGATCGTTCGGCGCGGCCGGACTAGGGCGCCTTGCGGAGCGACATCGCGGCTACGCCGGCGGCGGCGTTCAAGCCGACACTGCCTTCGACGCTGACGGGCTGCAGGGTGATCTGGTTGCTGCTGCCGCCGAGCAGCACATTGGCTCCGACTCCGACACCGACAGTCCCCTGGGCCGTCGGTCCGGCATATTCGCCACCGAGCGCGCCGGGCGGGAGGCGACCCCGGTCAGTGCTGCGGCGAGCACCAGGCTCCTCTCGATAGGGCTCATCTGCTTCTCCTCATGGTGAAGTGACGCTGCACCAGGCCGGATCGACGAAGGTGTCCGTCATAGTCCGGTGAATGACGAAACCGCGACGCACACCATGTGGGAAGGCATTCTTGCCAATCGCCTTTGGACACACATCAGCTTGGAATCCCCTGACTGTTCCCGGTGTCCCAAACGCGTCGGGGCTTTTCAGAATCAGATCGCAGGGTTGCGTGTTTGCACAATCAACCTACGGTATGGTTCTGATCGGAGAAGTTCGACCCCATTGCTTGGCCATATGTTCGTGGGCCGGTGTGAGGGCACGATGTTATCTACCACCATCGAGACACTATCCCTGCCGCCTCGCGAGCAGTTCGACTCGTGGCGTGCTTGGTACAGCTCGTTACTCGACACCGCCGTATCAACCAGTCCGGACGACGGCTTCACTGCGCGGAGCGAAGTCTGGTCATTGGGAGGACTGACGGTCGGTCAATGCAAGGCCCAGGCAATCGCCTCTTCGAGAACGAAGGCACTCATTCGCCGCAACCCGATCGACCATTGGGTTCTGACCGTCTACACGCGCGGCACAGTGGCTCTTCGCGCGCGCAACGAAGCGGTCATTGTCCAGCCTGGAAGTCCCTTCGTGATTTCGCTGGCGGACGAGATGGCTACGGCGAAGGACGAATACGAGCGTGTGCAATTCTACCTGTCGCGCAATGCTTTCGCGGGCATCGCGAGCTCGCTCGACGAGGCGCGAGCCAAGCCACTGAGTACGCCCGCAGGCAGGCTGCTTGCCGATTACATGCTGCTGCTGACGAAGAATCTGCGGGATCTCGCATCTGACGATGGTCCGCGCTTGGTGAAGGCCGTGGAGGCGATGATCGGTGCCTGCCTGGCGCCGTCTGCAGACCGTCTGGCAAACGCTCAGGGCGAGATGGATTTCACGTTGATGGAACGCGTACGCCGCGCGGTTCGCGCTCATCTGCGTTCGCCTTCGCTGGGGCCCGACAAGCTTTGCCGCGAGGCGGCCACATCCCGGTCCCAGCTGTACCGCCTCCTCGAAGGCGAAGGGGGCGTCGCTCACTACATCCGGCGCCAGAGACTGTCGGAGAGCTTCGTGATGCTTTGCGACGTGTCCAGCGCGTTGCCGATCGGCAGGATCGCCGAGGTTCTTTGCTTCGCCGACGCTTCGAGTTTCAGCCGCGCGTTCAGGCGTGAGTTTGGCCTCAGTCCGCGAGACGTCAGAGCGGCCTCCCATGCCGGCTTTTTGCCCGTGCCTCAACTCAAGGAAGTGATGCCACTGGCCGCTCGCAGTTTTGCCGATTGCCTTCGTGATCTTTAGCGCTTTGTCCTTTTGGGACGTGCTGGATAGTTGGGGGACAGGGCGCCAAGGAAAGCCTGCTGTGCTTCACCTAGGATGCGTCGCATCGACACTCGAGCGTGTCAGGCCGGCAGAGCATCCAATGGGCAAGCGCATTGCCTTAGCGCGTACGTTCACTGCGCACAGAAACCAACCTGACGAAACCGCGTCGGCCATCGCCCTCATGGCTGCATCGCTGTTGACGTCCGCGGTGGCCATGGCGGCGTTCGCAACGACACCGGCCCGTGCCCAGAACGCCACATGGCTGGGAGCAAATCCAGGAGATACCTCTTTTAATACCCCCGGCAACTGGACGCCGGCCTCGGTGCCGACTGGCACCGCGTCCTTTGGGCCAGCGACGGTTACTAACCCAAACATATTTGGCCCGACAACCAACACTCTCAACCAGTTCCAATTCGTGGCTGGCGCGCCAGCCTACAGTATCGGTGTGTTTGGCACTCTTAACCTGAACAACGGCGGCGTTACGGGAAATGCTTCCGGCAATGCCCAAAATATTATCGTCCTGTCGGGAGGGACACTGAACTTCAACAGCAGTACAGCGGGCGACAACACGATTTCCTATGGCAATAGAGGCGGAGCAATCGTGTTCAATGGTGGCAGTACCGCAGGTGGCGCCAACTTTGAGAATCAAACCGGAGGCGGTACGACTGGTACGATCACTTTCAACAACGGCAGCAGTGCTGGTAGTTCCCTTATTCGGAATAATTTTGGTGCAGGTAGCGTCATTTTCGCGGGCACGAGCACCGCTGGTGGCGCCACTATCATAAATGACAGTGCCACTGGCGGAGGCAACATCACCTTCACCAATACGAGCAACGCGGGCAGCGCCACCATCCAGAACATGACTGCCGGCAACAACATCGCGTTTTTGGCCAGCAGCAACGCGGGCAATGCCACCATCCTGAACTCGACTGGCAGCAACCTGAATTTGTTCGGCAATTCGAGCGCCGGCACATCGACGATCACCAATATTGGCACGACGACTTTTGGCGATTCTGCTACTGCCGCTCAGGCGAACATCACGAACGTTGGAACGCTGAATTTCACCGCCACTTCTGCAGCCGGCCAATCAACAATCACGAATAACGGCACCACGACTTTTTCTGGTTCCGCCAGTGCCGCTCAGGCGAACATCACGAACTCGGGAACGCTGAATTTCACCGCCACTTCTGCAGCCGGCCAATCAACAATCACCAACAATGGCACCACGACTTTTTCCGCTTCCGCCAGTGCCGCTCAGGCGAATATCACGAACAATGCCGCATTGAATTTCAGGGGCACCAGCACCGGGGGCACCGCGACGATTGTGACGAATGGTGGTGGGATCACGAGCTTCTTTGATTCCGCCACCGGTGGCGCCGCTCAGTTCATTGCGAATAGCGGTGGCGTGGTCGATATCTCGACGCTGACGTCTGCCGGCATGACCGCTGGCTCGATCGCGGGCGCGGGAAACTATTTTCTTGGTTCAAAGGTACTCACGGTCGGCCTGAACAATCTCTCGACAACGGTCAGCGGGGTTATCGCCGACCAAGGTGTGGCAGGCGGCACGGGGGGGTCGCTGGTGAAGGTGGGCACCGGCACGCTCACTCTGCCGGGTGCGAACACCTATACCGGTCTGACCACAATCAGCGCGGGAGCCATCAACCTGACCGGCTCGCTCCAGTCGCCAGTCAATGTCCAGCCCGCCGGAACTTTGGGTAGTACCGGAACGGTCTTCAACACCGTCACCAATGCGGGAACGGTAATGCCTGGGTTCGGACTTCCAGCAGGGCAATTCGGAGCGCTGACGGTGAACGGTTATGTCGGCAGGAACGGCACGCTCGCCCTCAACACATTCCTCGCAGGCGACGGCTCTCCATCGGATCGGCTGGTCATCAGTGGGGGCGGCGCCACCGGCAACTCACTCATTCGTATTACCAACGTGGGCGGCGGAGGCGCTGAGACGACGAATGGCATCCCGGTGGTCGTGGTAACAAACAGCGGTAGCACGGACCCGAACGCCTTTACACTCGCCAATGCAGAGCTGCGCGCCGGTTTCTTTGATTACCGTCTCTTCCGCGGTGCCGTCGACGGCAGCAGCCCTAATGACTGGTTCCTGCGCAACGACTTCGTTGGTGCGGGGGGAAGCGGCAATGGACCGATCGCGCCTGGCAATGAGCTGCCGTCTGACCCTGCACCCAGCGACGGCCCCCCGCCGCCGGGCCTCTGGCCAATCATCGGACCGGAGCTTGCCACCTACGGTGTGGTGCAGCCGATCGCCCGGCAGATGGGGCTCCTTACCCTGGGCACCCTGCACGAGCGCATCGGCGATACGGCGGCAGATGCGGCGTGCTTGAATGCACCGTCCGGGGGCGTCTCTGTCGTCAACGCGCTATCCGGCACTGTCTCCGACGAGAAGTGCCGCCCGGCCGCCTGGGGCCGCCTGCTCGGCCAGCAGATCTACAACCGCTATCAGGCTTTCGCTGATCCGCGCGCCACCGGCCGGTTGCTCGGCATCCAGGCCGGTATCGACGTCTGGCGCGGCAGTCTGATTTCAGACCACAGCGATACCGCCGGTGTCTATTTCGCCTTTGGGAATGGCTACCTGACCGTCGATGGGCTCGTCACCAATACGGCGGCGACGGCTTATGCGCTACAGTACACCGGTTCGCTCAATCTCAATGCCTATTCAGTTGGAGGCTACTGGACCCATTATGGTCCGACCGGCTGGTACGTCGACGCTGTCCTGCAAGGCTCGTTCTACAGCGGCAACGCGTGGACTCAGTTTGCGAATCTTCCCATCAAAGGCTCTGGCTTTACCGCATCGCTCGAAGCGGGATATCCGATTCCGCTTGCTCGGCTGGGGCCGGGCTTCGTGCTGGAACCCCAGTGGCAGGTTCTCTGGCAGCAGGTTTCCTTCGAGGACAGCAATGACGGTTTGGGCACGGTCGGGCTTGGCACGACGTCCGGCCCTAGCGGGCGACTTGGCCTGCGCGGCAAATGGACCATCAGCGACGGTGCCGGACGGATATGGCAGCCTTACGTGCGCGGCAATGTCTGGCGCGATTGGGGCGCCCGGGCGACCACGATGTTCGGCGTCGAAGCCGTACCCTTGGTTGAGGAGACGACGCGACTGGAATTCGCCGGCGGTCTCAGCGCGAAGCTGTTTTCCAATGTGAGCCTTTTTGCCCAGGGCGGTTACCAGTTCGGTACTTCCAATCAGCAACGTCGCAACGGCGTCAAGGCCGATCTCGGCGTGCGCTACTCATGGTAGGGCGGGCCGCTCCTGCGGGCGCGCCGGCCGTCCGGCATGGTGGAGTGCACTCTCTTTCCCGACCACAGAGCAGCGATCGGCGCGGCACGCTACGCGTGCCTCTGGGGCAGACCGGGGAGGCACCGCGATGATTGCCAGGCCCGTTGCTGCCTTGGTGATCTTGGCGCTTCGCCCGTTTGGGACGTGCTGGATAGTTGGGGGACACGGCGCTAAGGAAAGCCCGCTTCGTAGGACCTAGGATGCGCCGCACCGACACACGCACGTGTCGCGCCGACGGAAGATTCGATGAGCAAGGTCCTTCCTCCGACACTGGCGATGGCGGCGACGGTCCTGGTCGCGATGCCGCTGGCCGCACAGCACAGCGATGCACACAGTGACGGCAACGCGGCGCGATACGATATGATGTTCGGCACGCCGGATCGATATCGAACGGCACCGCAGGACAACATCTTCGCGACGACACCGGGGCTGGAGCAGCAGGCGCGGCGCTCGCAGTTCACCATCAGCGGCCTGCTGCCGATGTTCTACAACTCCAATGCCGACCTCACGCCGGTGAGCGGCCCGGCCGGCACCAACTCGGCGGAGTTCAGCCCGATCCTGGGCGCGTCGTGGGCGACGCCGGTGTTCGACCTGCCGGTGCGCTTCACTGCCAACGTCCGCGCCGAGGTCGACCGCTTCACCCAGGCATGGCAGCCCTCGGTGTCGTTCGCCAACTTCGACAAGATCGCGCTGTCGGGCCGGCTGCAATACATCGACCCGACCAACGACCAGAACTTCTCGCCCTACTTCGCATACGCCCCGCGCTTCGACTTCGATCCGTTCTTCGCGCAGCGCTTCGCCACGCGCCAGGACCTCAACCTCGGCGTCAACAAGATCTACAATTTCGACGCAGGCTTCAAGCGGGTGCCGTTCGCGGCCGATACGTTCGCCGACACGGCATGGTCGTTCGGCGTGACAGCCTTCGCCCAGCGTCGCTTCCGCGATCCCCAGCCATCGTCGTGGGCTTTCTACTTCATCCCTTCGGCGACCTACGTCATCAACGAGCAATGGAACCTGAGCCTGGGCGCCGAGCTCATGTTCCGCACCTTCGATCCCTACCTGGGCTTCACCGGGAACGAATGGTTCCTCGAGCCCATCGCCACGCTGGAGTTCGTGCTGCCGGCCCGCTGGTTCGGCTCGGACCGCAATGCCACCCTGTTCGGCCGGCCAGCCATCGATCTGCAGATGGCCTATGAGCGCAACTGGTCGAACATCGCCGCCTTCGATTACGCCGTGTGGCACGTCGGCGCCGCCCTGAAACTCGGCTGGAGGTTCTGATGACGACGCAAACCTATGGCGGCGAGGCAACGGC
>JADHLS010000052.1 GCA_016780605.1 Reyranella sp. | reverse complement strand
CGCCACCCTCGAGGAGGTGATGGAAGCCGACCTGATCGTGCACGTGCGTGACATCTCCCATCCCGATAGCGAGCAGCAGAAGGCCGACGTCGAGGCGGTCCTGCACGATCTCGGCGTGATCGACGAGGGTGGAGGGCGGCCGATCATCGAGGCCCTCAACAAGATCGATGCCCTGCCCGCCGACGCTCGCCTCACTCTGCAGACGCGTTCCCACACCGGCGCGGAACGGGCGCGGCAATATCCCGTGTCGGCCGTGACCGGGGAGGGGGTCGATCAGCTGCTGGAGGCGATCGGCGATTTCCTCGGGCGCGGCGAGGCGCGCGAGGTGGCCGTTCCGCTGAGTGACGGCGCAACCATTGCCTGGCTCTATCGTCACGGTGAGGTGCGCAGTCGTCACGACGACGGCGAGATCGCGCGGCTGACGGTGGCTCTCGATGCGGCGGCCTCGGCCCAATTTGAGCGGCGGCTGATTGCGGGACGCTAATTCGCTGCTGTCACCCCGAGCGTAGCGAGGGGCCTTTAGGCAACGGAAAGGTCCCTCGCTGCGCTCGGGATGACAGCGAGGCTGTCACGTTGACACCCGGCCGGCCGGCTACCTATAAGCGGCCAGTCCAGACGAAGGAAACACCATGAAATTCAAGCCCTTGCACGACCGGCTGCTGATCAAGCCGCTGGCCGCCGAGACCAAGACCAAGGCCGGCATCATCATCCCCGACACCGCCCAGGAGAAGCCCGTGCAGGGCGAGGTCGTGGCGGTCGGCAAGGGCAAGCGGCTGGAGGACGGCCGGCTGCAGTCGCTCGACATCAAGGTCGGCGACAAGGTCCTTTACGGCAAGTGGTCGGGCACCGAGGTCAAGCTTTCCGGCGTCGACCACGTGATCCTCAAGGAAGAGGACCTGTTCGGAGTCGTCGGCTGACGACATGCTAAGCTCGCGCGATTCCGAGCGGGTCGCCGAGCTGATGCGCGAGACGGCGGCGGCCGAGTTGCTGCCGCGCTTCCGCGCGCTCGCCAAGGAAGACATCCGGCTCAAGGGCCCCGGCGATTTCGTCACCGTTGCCGACGTCGAGGCCGAGCAGCGCCTGGCGACCGGGCTCGCCAAGATCCTGCCGGGCGTGCCGGTCGTGGGCGAGGAGGCGGTCGAGAAGGATCCCAGCCTCACCGACCTGATCGCGCGGCCGGGCGAGGCCTGCTGGATCGTCGATCCACTCGACGGCACCAAGAACTTCGCCGAAGGCCGGGACCGTTTCGGCATCATCGTCAGCCTGGTGCGCAACACGGTGACGGAAGGCGGCTGGATACTCGACGCGCCGCGCGGTCACATGGCGGTGGCGTTGCGCGGGCAGGGCGTCGCCATCGACGGCGCGGCCGTAAAAGGCGGGCGCCGGCTGCGCCCGCCGATCGGCTTCGTCGGCTACAAGGTGCGCAAGGAGTTCGACCGCCAGCTGCCGCCGACCCGGCGACGGTCGCTCGGGCGCGTGTCGACCCTGAACTGCGCGGCGGCGGAGTATCTCGAGATCCTCGCCGGCCGCGCCGACTTCAATCTCTATCGTCGGACCAAACCGTGGGACCACGCCGCCGGTGCGCTGATGATGGCCGAAGCGGGTGGCGCCGCGCAGCGCTTTGACGGCAAGCCGTATGCCGCGGACCAGCCCCTCAATGCCGGGCTGATCACGGCCATCGATCCCAGGACCCTGGCCGAGGTGCGGGCGCTGTTCGAGGCGGTGCGCCTGCCGCTGCTGCAGGGGCTGCCGAGGGGTTAAGTTCTTCGTCTTCCGCACCGCCGGCCTCCGGCCGGCTCAGGATCATGAGGCCGGCCAGAGGCCGGCGGTCCGGAAGAGCATGAGTCGGCTCCCGTCACCCCCGCGTCTTCGCCTCCTGCCAGAGGGCTTCCATTTCCTCGAGGGTAGCGTCGGCGGGCCTGCGGCCGGTTTCGGCCAGGCGCCTCTCGATATGTCGGAAGCGGCGCTCGAACTTGTCGTTGGTGGCGCGCAACGCCGCCTCGGGATCGACCTTGCAATGGCGGGCAAGGTTGGCCACCGCGAACAGGACGTCGCCCAGCTCGTCGGTCAGGCGTTCCTGATCGACGGTCCCGGCGCCGAGCTCGGCCCGGAGCTCGCCCAGCTCCTCCTCGATTTTGTCGATGACCGGATCGGTCTTCTTCCAATCGAAGCCGACCCGGGCCGCCCGCTTCTGGATCTTCTCGGCCCGCAACAGGGCGGGGAGGGCACGGGCCACCCCGTCCAGGGTGCCGGCGGGCTCCTTGCCCTTGGCGGCGCGTTCGGCCGCCTTGCGCGCTTCCCAGGAGACCGTCTGCGCCTCGGCAGTGTCGATCTTGGCGTCGCCGAAGACATGGGGATGCCGGTCGACCATCTTGTCGGCTACCGCCTGGGCAACCTCCGGGAAACCGAAGGCGCCGGCTTCGTGCGCCATTTGGGAGTGGTAGAC
This sequence comes from Reyranella sp., assembly GCA_016780605.1. GTDB lineage: Bacteria > Pseudomonadota > Alphaproteobacteria > Reyranellales > Reyranellaceae > Reyranella. The sequence continues at coordinate 10,585 of JADHLS010000052.1, read as the reverse complement.
GACCTGCAACAGGAGGTCGCCGAGCTCTTCCTTGAGGGCCGGCAGGTCGTCACGGTCGATGGCGTCCGCGACCTCGTAAGCTTCCTCGATGGTGTACGGCGCGATCGTGCGGAAGGTCTGGTCGATGTCCCACGGGCAGCCGTGCTGGCGGTCTCGCAGCCACGCCATGACGGCCAGGAGGCGCGCCATCGGTTCGCGGGGCAGCGACTCCGCCGAGGGACGTTCGGACGCCATGACGCTTATCCTCAACTCTGATTATCGTATAATATATATTATGACAAATATAGATTAATTAGGTAATTTAATAGTTTACCAACTAATACGCATACTTTCCTTTAACAAGGCCAGCAGCTTGAGCCCGCGCACGGTATCGCTGGTTGGGCAGCCCAGGGTCATCAGGATGCCCTCCTTCGGATTGGACGGGTTCTGGAACACGAGGTCGAAGACCGTCCGCGGCTCGCGATCGCCGTGGGCTGGCGGCGCGTTCTCGTAGACGATGAGGAAGGTACCGTCGGCGAGCTTGCGCGCCTGCGCCTGGATCTTCGGGCGGCGGGACTGGATCGAGCCGACCTTGGTGGCAGCGTAGTGCTCGGCATCCTTGACGCCCTCGAAGGCGAAATCGACGCGCCAGACGATCAGCCGGAAATTCTTGTCCGCGCTGTAGGCGACGCCACGCTCCCAGTCCTCGGTGGCCTGCCAGCCCAGCGGCAGTGAAACCTCGACCCGGATCGATCCGAACTGGACGCGCGCCAAGCCCTTGGCGGCATCGATGCCAGCCACCCTCGACGACACCTGGTTGGGGCCGCCGGCAATCATCGGATCGCCGCGGCTGAAGCTGGCGCCGTTGTCGTTGACGGCGAAGTCCCGGAACGTCAGCCCGCCGGCGTCCAGATCGGCCGCTGTGGCCGGAATCGCGCCCAGCCAAGCCGCCAGGCCGGCAAACAGGAACAAGCGGCGACCGGACTCCATTTGTCTCGCCTGATGCAGTTGGTGAGGAATACTCCTCAATCGTCTGATAGTAATGGATTATTCTCCATTCACTTCGATGGCCAACCCGTCATGGCACGGGTGGACGTGGTCCGGCGTCAGTCGATCGACTTCAGCATAATCCATATCGACGTGGAGATTGGTCAAAAACGCCCGCTGGGGATTAATCCGGCCGATCCACTCCAGGGCCCGGTCGAGATGGGCGTGGGTGGGATGCGGCCGGAAGCGCATGGCGTCGACGATCAGCACCTCGACCCCTGACATGACCTCGAACGCCTCCTCGGTCAGCGTCACGCAATCGTTGGCATAGGCCACCGGCCCGAACCGGAAGCCGAGCGACGTGGCGATGCCGTGGTCCTGCACCCACGGTCGCACCGGCAGGCCGGCGGCAACGAAGGGCCCCTCGATGCAGCTGTGCCGGTAGATCGGATTGTAGAAGCCGTCCTCGGCCTCGAAGCAGTAGCGGAAGCGCTGCTTTAGGATTCCGTAGGTCCGGGCGTCGGACCAGGCCTCGATCGGTCCCTGGCGCAGCATGTAAGGCCGCACGTCGTCGATGCCGTGCACCTGGTCGGCGTGCTCGTGGGTCCATAGCACGGCGTCGATGCGCTCGACCTTGGCGTCGAGAAGCTGGGCGCGCAGGTCGGGCGAGGTGTCGACCAGGAGGGTCCTGCCCTTGTCCTGGACCAGGATGGAGCAGCGGCGGCGCCGATTGCGCGGATCAGCGGGGTTGGCCGCACCCCATTCGCCGCCGCCTGCCTTGCCCCCTACCCTTGGTACGCCACCCGACGTGCCGCAGCCCAGGATGGTCACCCGCACGAGCCACGCTCCGCCTTGGCGAACAGCCGGAAGAAATTATCCGAGGTCGCGGCCTCCAGCTCGGCGATGCTGATGCCCTTGAGCTCGGCCACCTTGGCCGCGGTATGGGCGACGAAGGCGGGCTCGTTGGTCTTGCCGCGCTCCGGCACGGGGGCGAGGTAGGGCGCGTCGGTCTCGACCAGCAGCCGGTCGAGCGGAATGTCGCGCACGATCGTGCGCAACGCCTCGGCCGCCTTGAAGGTGACGATGCCCGAGATCGAGATGTAGAGACCGAGCGCCAGCGCCCGCTGCGCCACCTCCGGCCCCGAGCTGAAGCAATGGATCAGGCCGCTGAAGGCGCCCTTGCCGTGCTCCTGCTCGAGGATGTCGCCGGTCTCGGCATCGGCGTCGCGGGTGTGGACGATCAGCGGCAGGCCGGTCTGGCGCGCCGCCGCGATGTGGGCGCGAAAGCTCTCGGCCTGCTCCGCGCGCGGGCTGTGCTCGTAGTAGAAATCGAGCCCGGTCTCGCCGATGCCCACCACCTTGGGATGGCGCGTCGCCTCGATCAGGCGGTCAGGGGTGCGTTGCCCCTCCTCCTTGGCCTCGTGTGGATGGACGCCGACCGAACACCAGATGTTGCCATGGCGCTCGGCGATGGCACGCACCTTGTCGAACTGGTCGAGCCTGGTGCCGATGGTCAGCATGCCGGCGACGCCGGCGTTGCGGGCGCGCGCCAGGACGCCGGTCTCGTCGGTGGCAAGCTCGGGGAAGTCGAGGTGGCAGTGGCTGTCGATCAGCATCAGCTCGCCGCCGCCTTGGGCTCGATGTAGCGCGGGAACACGCCCTGAGGCGAGGGCAGCGCCGTGCCCGGCACCACCTCCTTGTCGTAGCTGGCGAACGCCCTCTCCGCCGCCGACACCGCCAGCTGATCGAGGATCCTGGCCGCCGAATCGGGCATGAAGGGCTGCACCAGCAAGGTCACCCGCCGGATGGTCTCGGCGAGCACCCACAGCACTGTATCGCGGCGCACCGGGTCGGTCTTGGCAAGCGCCCACGGCGCCTGGGCATCGACGTAGCGGTTGGCGTCGGCGATGACCTCCCAGATCGCGATCAGCGCGCGATGGAACGCCTGCTCGTTCAGCTCGGCACGCACGATGTCGAGCAGACCTTTGGCACGATCGAGCAGGGCCGTATCAGCCTCGACGATCGTGCCATTGGCCGGCACCTTGCCGCCGACATTCTTGGCCACGATCGACAGCACGCGCTGGCAGAGATTGCCGTAGGCGTTGGCGAGGTCGCCGTTCAGGCGGCCGATCAGGGCCCGCCGCTGCAGGTCGCCGTCGTTGCCGAACGGCACCTCGCGCAGCAGGAAGTAGCGCACCGGGTCGAGGCCGTAGGTCGCGACCAGCTCCACCGGGTCGATGACATTGCCCAGCGACTTGGAGATCTTCTGGCCCTCGTTGGTCCACCAGCCGTGCGCGAACACGCGCTGCGGCGGCGCCACGCCCGCCGACATCAGGAAGGCCGGCCAGAACACGCAATGGAAGCGGATGATATCCTTGCCGACCATGTGCAGGTCGGCTGGCCAGTACTTCCACAACGGATTGCTGGTGTCCGGATAGCCGCACTCGGTGATGTAGTTGGTGAGCGCGTCCAGCCAGACGTACATGATGTGCTTGTCGTCGCCGGGCACCGGGATGCCCCACGAGAAGCTGGTGCGCGACACCGAAAGGTCCTGCAGGCCGCCCTTCACGAAGCTGATGACCTCGTTGCGCCGGCTCTCCGGCGCGATGAAGCGCGGATTCTTCTCGTAGAACTCCAGCAGCCGGTCGGCCCACGCCGACAGCTTGAAGAAGTACGATGGCTCCTCGACCCATTCGACCTCGGCACCGGACTCCGTCGCGCGGCGCTTGCCGTCCTGACCGACCTCGGTCTCGCCTTCGACGAAGTAGGCCTCGTCGCGCACCGAGTACCAGCCGGCATACTTGCCGACGTAGATGTCGCCCGACGCGACCAGCTTCTCCCACAGCGCCTGCGAGGCGGCGTGGTGCCGCTTCTCCGTCGTGCGGATGAAGTTGTCGGGGCTGTAGTTCATTGTCTTCACGAGGTCGCGGAACGACTGGCTCACCTTGTCGGTGAAGGCCTGCGGCGCCAGCCCGGCGGCGGCGGCGGCCTTCTCGACCTTCTGGCCGTGCTCGTCGGTGCCGGTGAGGAAGTGCACATCGCGACCGTCGAGCCGCATGAACCGGGCCAGCACGTCACAGGCAAGCGTCGTGTAGGCGTGCCCGATATGGGGCACGTCGTTCACGTAGTAGATCGGCGTGGTTATGTAATACGTACTGCGGCCCGACATGATACTGACTCCGGACTGTTCGCCGCTTCAGCGCATCGCCGACTGGAGAGAGAGGAAGCTGACGAGCACCGTTTGTTTGCGATCAAGATTGACCGCATCGGCACGGGCAAACAGTCGGGCGGCGTTTTCCCATGCCTCCATCCAGCGATCAAGGCTGCCGGCCGACAGCAGGCGGGCCTGCAGGCCGCGTTCCGCCGGCACGACCGGTGCAGCTTCTCGGCCCAGCGCCGACTGTCGCGCCAGACCCTTCAGCCAGCCGTCGAACAGGTAGTTCAACGTGCGCCAGGCGGCGTTGGCCTCCTCGCCACGGCGCGCGAAGCGCTCGGCGAAGCCGTGCAGGCGCGCCATGTCGAGCTCCGGCAAGGTCGCGAGCACGTTCACCATCTCGCTGTAGAGTTCCAGGCTGCCTGCGCCGGCGAGTTCCAGGGCGCGACCTATGCTGCCCTCGGCCAGCCGCGCCAGGGCAACCCTCTCCCCCTCCTTCACGTCGGGCGCAAGCTCGCCCAGCAGGCGCATCACGATGTCCTCGGAAAGCGGCTGCAGCGCGAGGCGGCGGCAGCGCGAGCGGATGGTGGGCAGCAGCCGGCCCGGCGCGTGCGCCACGATCAGGAGCACCGCGTTGGGCGGCGGCTCCTCGAGGATCTTCAGCACCGCGTTGGCGCTGTTGCGATTCATCTCGTCGGCCGAATCGACGATGGCGACCCGCCATTGTCCCATCGCCGGCGTCATATGCATGAAGGCGCCGAGCTCGCGCACATCGTCGACGGCGATCTCGGCGCGCATGCGGCCGGTGTCGGGATTGAGCGTGCGGCGCAGATGGAACAGGTCGGGATGCGAGCGCGCATCGACCAGCGAGCGCCCCGGTGCGTCGGCCGCCACGTCGAGGCCTTCGGCCGCGCCGCCACCGAACAGGCCGCCCTGCTGCTGACCGCACAACAGGAAGCGTGCAAAGCGCCAGGCCAGCGTCGCCTTGCCGATGCCGCGCGGGCCGGCCAGCAGCCAGGCGTGATGCAGCCGTCCGCTCTCGTGCGCGGCGAGCATCGCCTTCTCCGCCGCTTCATGGCCGAGAAGCCGTTCGGCGCGCCATGGCGGCGGCCAGTCGTAGGGCCATTCGAGCTTCTCCAGCTCGCTGGCGTCGACGGCGGTCTTGCCCCTCGCCATGCGCTCAGGCTCCCAGCCGCTCCTTCACTGCATCGGCGATCGCCTTGGCGATCGTGTCGATCTCCCCTGTAGCATCGATCACGACGCAGCGCTTGGGCTCACGCTTGGCGATCTCGAGGAAACCCGCCCTCACCCGCCTGTGGAAATCGATCGGCAGGCTTTCGTAGCGCGTCTCACTGCCGCGCCGAGCCGCCGCCCGCTTCAATCCGATCTCGACCGGGAGATCGAGGATGACGGTGAGATCCGGCCGGAAGGCGCCGGCGGCGACGTCGTAGAGCTGCTCGAAGATGCGTCGCTCGACGCCGTGCCCGTGGCCCTGATAGGCCAGCGTCGAGTCGGCGAAGCGGTCGCTCACCACCCAGTCGCCGCGCTTCAGCGCCGGCCATACAGTCGAACGCAGATGCTCGCGCCGCGCGGCGAAGTGCAGAAGCGCCTCGGTCGTGCCGTCCCAGCGCTCGACCGGTCCTTCGACCAGGAGCTTGCGGATCATCTCGGCTCCCGGCGACCCGCCGGGCTCGCGCGTCGCCGTGACGCGATGGCCGCTTCCTTCGAGCCAGGCCTTGAGCCGCGCGATCTGGGTCGACTTTCCCGCTCCTTCGCCGCCTTCCAGGGTGATGAAACGCCCGGTGGGCTGCTGCGTCACGAGAGCCAGCCGAACAGATAGTGCCGCATCATCGCTGTCACGCGCCCGAAGACGCCCATGCGCGGCACGTCCGCGCCGGCCTCCAGCGGATACTCGATCACGCGGTTGTCGGGCAGGGTCACCGCGGCGGTGCCGAGCTTGGTGCCCTTCACGATCGGCGCCGGGATCGGGCCATCGAAGCGCGCGACCACGCGCGGCGTCACCGTCTGTCCGCTGGGTGCGGTGATCTGGACCGGCTTGGCCACGACCAGCGGCACCTTGTCCTGCGATCCCAGCCAGACCGGCGCTTCGGCCACGGTGTCGCCGGCGCGGAAGACCGTGGTGTTGGTCGTTTCGCGGAAGCCCCATTCCATCAACCGCGCGGTCTCCTGGGCGCGCTCGGCCATCGACGTCAGGCCGTTGACCACCAGGATCAGGCGACGGCCGTCCCGGATCGACGACGTGGCCTGGCCGTAGCCACCCTCCTCCGTGTGCCCGGTCTTCAGACCGTCGGTGCCCGGCACGGTCTTGAGCAGGCGGTTGCGGTTGTCCTGCTTGATGTTGTTGTAGGTCCAGTTGGTCTCCGAGTAGTAGCGATAGAGCTTGGGGAAGTCCTCGATCGTGCGCCACGCCAGCACGGCGAGATCGCGTGCCGTCGTCCACTGGCCTTCGGCCGGCCAGCCCGATGCGTTCTTGAACACCGTGCCGGTCATGCCGAGCTCGCGCGCCTTGGCGGTCATGCGCTCGGCGAAGCTGTCTTCGTTGCCCGACAGGCCTTCGGCCATGACGACGCAGGCGTCGTTGCCCGACAGCACGATCATGCCCTTGATCAGGTCCTCGACCGAGACCTCGCTGCCCAGCTCGACGAACATGCGCGAGCCGCCCATGTTGCGGGCGCGCTCGCTGACCCGAAAGCGCGTGTCGAGCTTGAGGCGGCCGGCATTCAGCTCCTCGAAGGCGATATAGATCGTCATCATCTTGGCCATCGACGAGGGATGCATCGGCTTGTCGGCATCCTTGAACAGCAGCACGGAGGAAGTCTGCGGATCGACCATGAAGGCCTGCTTGGCGAGCGTGCCGATGCCGACCTGGGAAGGCGGCAGCGCCTCGGTCTTGGCGGCGGCCGCCGCCTTCTCCGAAGGCTTGGGCGCCGTCGTCGTGGTGCGCGGCTTGGCCGGCGGCTTCTGCGGCTGGGTCTGACGCTTGGGCTGCTGGTCGGTTTGCTGCGCCAGCGCAGCGAGCGAGCTGCCGGCCATCGTCGCGACAGCGAGGAGCACCGCCGCGCGGCGCAGGAGATCAGTCGGAAACAACACGGGCATCTCCATAGCCGGAACGTTTCAGCCGGTCGGCGACGATGCCGGCGGCGTCCGGTGTGGTGTAGGGGCCAAGCCGGACGCGATAGACCTCGCGTCCGCCGGCCGAGGCGGCCGAAACCTCCGACATGCCGTAGCTGCGCACCAGATCGCGCTGACGCTCGGCATTCTCGGCTGTGCTGAAGGATCCGGTCTGCACGTAGAAACCGCTGGCGGCGCCGGTCGGAGCGCTGGCGCCCGAGGCCAGCGAGGCGATGCTGACGCCATTGCCGCTGGCGTAGACCGGCGTCGCCGACACCGCCTGCGGTCGCGGATTGGTCGGCCACACGGCCTGGGTGGCCGGCGGCGGAGCGGCCACCGGTGGCGGCGGGCTCGCCGCGACCATGACGGGCGGCTGGGCGACGACAGGCTGGGCGGCAGGCGCGCGTCGCGCGCCGGAGGCGACCTGCGCCACCGCGGCGTTCTGTTCGGCCGGGCCGCCGCCGGCGATGGCCACATCCTTGACCGCCATGCTCTCGGCAGGGAGCTGATCGATGCGCACGCGCGCGGTGCCGTTGCGCACGACGTCGAGCTCCTGCGCCGCCGCGCGCGACAGATCGATGATGCGGCTGCGCGCGAACGGTCCGCGGTCGTTGATGCGAACGACGGTGCTCATGCCGTTGTCGAGATTGGTAACGCGTACGATCGCAGGCATCTGCAGAGTCCGGTGGGCCGCCGTGCGCTCCGACTGGTCATAGCGCTCGCCATTGGCCGTCGACTTGCCGTGGAAGCCGGGGCCATACCACGAGGCGACGCCGGTTTCGACATGGTTGAACTCTTCCTGCGGCGTGTAGGTTACGCCGTCGATCTTGTAGGGCGCCCCGATCTTGTAGGACCCCGCCTGGGCAACTCCCGAGCGGCCGCCGCTCCTCGACCCACAGGCGGCAAGCGAGCTGGCCAGAAAGGCCATGAGCAGCAGCATTCCAACAGCACGAACGGCCGGTACGCTTGGGCTGACTACTGGTAGGGGCATGACTGCCTAATCATACATCATCTTGAGGAAATCGGGCAGTCACCTCGCGGCGGCGATCTTGTCGGACAGCAAGCCCACGGCGAGCGCGAAGAAGTCGGACTGGTTCCAGCGCAGGATGGCCTGGAAGTTCGCCGTGGTGAGGAAGGTCGGTCCGCCCGCGCCGGCCGGCCGCACGATGCGCTCGCCCTGCCCGGCCGGCGTGCCCGCCGGCACCTCCTGGCCCCAGTTGAGGCCAGGCCTCCAGCCGACGCGTCGCATGTAGTTGGTGATCGAGGCGAAGACGTCGGCCTTGTTGGTCCAGATGTCCATGCGGCCATCGCCGTCGCCGTCGGCGGCATAGGCGAGGAAGCTCGTGGGAATGAACTGGCACTGCCCCATGGCGCCCGCCCACGAGCCCTTCATCGCGTCGAAGCCGATATGGCCCTGCGCGAGGATCTTCAGGGCGGCGATCAGCTGCTGGCGGAAGAACTGGGCGCGGAAGTTGTTGTAGACGAGCGTCGCCAGCGCATCGATGACCTCGAAGTCGCCGAGATTCTTGCCGTAGTTGCTCTCGATGCCCCATAGCGCGACCACCGTCGAGGGCGGCATGCCGGCAGGCTGGGCAAAGCGCTCGACCAGCGCGCGGTTCTCGGCAAGCCTCGCGCGGCCGTTCTTCACCCGCTCGTCCGACACGACGACCTCCAGGTACTTGTCGAACGTCATCTTGAACTCAGGCTGATTGCGCGCGAGTTCCATAACGCGCGGAATTTCCTGCACCTTGCCGAGTGCGGCATCGAGGGTGCCCGGGTCGATGCCCGCCTTCAGGGCTTCGGCCCTTACGCCGCGCAGGAAGGCCGCGAACTTCGGGTCTCCGCTTTGCGCGAGGGAGGCGACGGGCGAGAAAGCGAGAGCGGCAGAGAGAAGGCGTCGGCTGATCATGGTCTTGGCCCACCTGATGAGCGAGCGGATGAAGAACGATACTGAAGTAGCTGTGTATCTTGCAAGATTTGTGGCGTGTATGAGTAACGCTTTCGACCCTCCCAATTTTGTCCACGACCGAAGCTGGCCAATGCCACAGTTTCGCGGCTAGAAGTCGGTTACCGCAGTGGGAGCGGTGCTTGGGAGGTGGAGGGGCAGCCCTCCAATTGAGCGGGACTATCGCCATCAAACGTGCCTTCGCGTAGCCCTCACCGGTCGCGCTCGTCCGTCCTTTTTTGCGTTTTGGGGGCGCATGAAGAGAACGTCGCCAATCGCGGCCATCGCCGCTTCGCTGCTCTCCTTCGGTCCGCTGTCTGCGGCCGCCGCAGACGATACGCTTTGCGACGTCTTCCCCTTTGATAGCACGCTCGCGTCCGAGGAGCGCCTGTTGGGCGACGGTGCTGAGGCTTTGCGCTTTGCCGCGCTGCAGGCCTTCACCGGCGCAGACCTCGAGCGCTTCCGCCGCCAGGTCGGGCGCGCCCTCGATGAACGCAAGCGCGAGGCGGCCCTGGCCGATGCGAGCAACTAGAGACGGCCTCATTAACGACCGCCGAGCCCGACACCGATGAGATTTGGCACCCGTATCGTCGTGATTTCGACCGTCCTGTTGCTGCTGAGTTTCGGGACGCTCGCCGCCGTGACGCTGAACGACCTGCATGACAGCCTGCGCCAGCAGCAGGCTACGGCGCTGCGCACCGTCAGCGTGACACTGCGCTCCACGATGGAACGCAATGCCGGCATGGCGCTGTCGATGGCGAGCATGATTGCGCTGCAGCCCGGCAACGTCGTTGGCGTGGCCCAGGGTGATCGCGCGGCCCTCACCGAGCGCATGAGTCCGGTCTACGATTATCTCAGCAAGCAGAGCGGCGTCGACCTCCTGCAGTTCCAGACCGTCGACATGAAAACGCTGCTTCGCCTGCATGAGCCGGCCCGCTTCGGCGACGACGTCTCGCATACCCGTCCCATGGTCGTTACCGCCAACCACAGCCGCCGCGGCCAGAATGGGCTCGAGATCGGGTCACTTGGCCTGTCGCTGAGAGGTGTGGCGCCGGTCATGCAGGGCGAGACCCTGGTCGGCACTACAGAGGTGGGGCTTGCGCTGGCTCCGCTCATTACCGCCGTGAAGACTCGGACCGGGGCGGAAGTCGCGGTCACGCTGTCAGCGGCCATGACCGGGGGGCCGCAGAGGGATCGCAGGCAATTCGGCGACCTGGCGCTTGGCGAGACCACGGACAGCGGGCTGTTTTCCCGCATTCTAGAGAGCTCACCCCCGCGGCTTGCCCGCGAGGACACTTTCAGCGTTGCCGAGGTCGACGGGGTGACCTGGGGTGTCGTGGCGATGCCGATGCTGGACTTCAGCGGCCGGATGATCGGCGGCTTTGTCG
>JADHLS010000051.1 GCA_016780605.1 Reyranella sp. | reverse complement strand
AGTCGACCATGGCGTTCCTGATGGCGCTGCCCCTGATCCTTCTAATCCTTTTGCTGGTCGCCTATCCCGCGGGGTATGCCGTCTACCTCGCCATGCTCAACAAGGGCATGACCAGGTTCGTCGGCTTCGGGAACTTCACGTTCCTGTTCGGCCGCGACACGTTCTGGATGGTGGTCTACCAGTCCTGCCTGTTCGCGATCACGGCGGTGATCTTCAAGGCGATCATCGGCTTCGTGGTCGCCCACTTCGTGCACAACATCCCGAGCAAGGGGCAGCGCAAGTGGCGCGGCATGCTGCTGGTGCCGTGGGTGATCCCGCCGGCCATGAGCACGCTCGCCTGGCTGTGGCTGTTCGATCCGTCCTACTCGGCCTTCAACTGGATCCTGGCGCACTTCGGCATCGACCGCATCCCGTGGACCGGCGAGACCGGTTGGGCGCGCTTCTCGGTCATCCTGGTGAATGTGTGGATCGGCGCACCGTTCTTCATGATCATGTACCTCGCGGCGCTGAAGTCGGTGCCCGAGCAGCTCTACGAGGCGGCTTCGATCGACGGTGCCACCTGGTGGCAGCGCATCTGGTACGTGACCTTGCCGATGATGCGCAACATCATCGCCATCACCGCGCTGTTCTCGCTGATCGTGACCTTCGCCAACTTCGACATCGTGCGCGTGCTGACCAAGGGCGATCCGCTCAACACCACCCACGTCTTCGCGACCTGGGCCTTCAGGGTGGGCATAGAAAGCGGCGACATACCGCTCGGCGCCAGCGTGTCGCTGTTCATGGTGCCGATCCTGGCGGTGGCCGCGACCTTCATCCTGCGCGACATCAACCGCCGGGGGAGTGAGGTCTGATGGCCGACGCAGCAATCGCCACCACCACCGCCACGACGATCGCGGGCCGCAAGTACGGCAGCATCAGCCGCGACCGCCGCTGGGCGCTGCGCTGGTCGTATTTCTTCCTGGTCCTGTTCGCGATCTTCTTCCTGACGCCGCCAGTCTACATGTTCATCACCTCGCTGAAGACCAGCGCGGAAATCTCGGCGGAAAGCAATCCGTGGTGGGTCTATTCACCGACCCTCGCGAACTACATCGAGCTGCTGACCCAGAACCAGTTCCTGACCTTCTTCCGCAATTCGGCGATCGTGGCGGTCCTGACGGTCCTGATCACCATGGCAATCAGCGTCATCGCGGCCTTCGCGCTCGCCCGCATGAAGTTCTGGGGGTCGGCCACGCTGGCGACCGGCGTCTTCCTGACCTACCTGATCCCCGAGACCCTGCTGTTCATCCCGCTGTTCAAGATGTTCGCCTGGGTCAACGAGACCCTCGGCATCCAGCTGATGAACCACTGGTGGACGCTGATCATCCTTTACCCCACGCTCACCGTGCCGTTCTGCACCTGGATCATGATCGGCTACTTCGCCTCCATCCCGAAGGAGCTCGACGAGGCGGCGCTGATCGACGGGGCGACCTGGATCCAGACACTGACCAAGATCTTCATCCCGGTGGCGCTGCCTGGCATCATCGCGGCGACGATCTTCTGCTTCACGGTGGCCTGGGCACAGTTCCTCTACCCGCTGGCCTTCACGACATCGACGACCGAGCTGGTGCTGCCGGTCGGCATCGTGACGACCCTGATCAAGGGCGACGTCTTCAACTGGGGGCAGATCATGACCGGCGCCCTGCTGGGTGCGGCACCGCCGCTCATCATCTATGCCTTCCTTATGGACTATTACATTGCGGGTCTGACGGCCGGCGCGACCAAGGGTTAGAGGGTACAGACTATGGCTCAAGTGACACTGCGTAAGGTCGTCAAGAAGTACGACGAGGTTCTGGCCGTCCGCGGCATCGACCTCGACATCACCGACAAGGAGTTCATCGTGCTGGTCGGGCCCTCGGGCTGCGGCAAGAGCACGACCTTGCGCATGATCGCCGGCCTCGAGGAGATATCGGGCGGGGATATCGCGATCGGCGGCGACGTCGTCAACGACGTTCCCCCGAAGGACCGGGACATCGCCATGGTGTTCCAGAACTACGCGCTCTACCCGCACATGAACGTCTACGAGAACATGTCGTTCGGGCTGAAGCTGAAGCGCACGCCCAAGGATGAGATCGACAAGCGGGTCAAGCAGGCGGCGCAGATCCTCGACATCACCGAGCTCTTGGACCGCAAGCCCAAGCAGCTCTCGGGCGGCCAGCGCCAGCGTGTCGCCATGGGCCGCGCCATCGTGCGCGACCCCAAGGTGTTCCTGTTCGACGAGCCGTTGTCGAACCTTGACGCCAAGCTGCGCGTGCAGATGCGCACCGAGATCAAGAAGGTGCACCAGAAGGTGCGCACCACCACGGTTTACGTGACCCATGACCAGGTCGAGGCGATGACGCTGGCCGACCGCGTGGTGGTGATGAATGCCGGGCTGATCGAGCAGGTCGGATCGCCCAACGACCTCTACCATTCGCCTGCGACCAAGTTCGTGGCGGGCTTCATCGGCTCGCCGGCGATGAACTTCATCCCCTGCCACGTCGAGCAGGCGGCGGGCGCGCTGCGCGTTCGGCTGACCGACACGCTGTCCTTTCCGATCCCGGCCGACCGGACGGCGCGCTACACGCCGTGTGTCGGCAAGACCGGGCTCGTGCTCGGCCTGCGGCCGGAGCACATCGCCGAGACCCGTCCGCACATCGAACCCAACCAGCACGATTTCGAAATTCTGATCGATGTCGTCGAGCCGATGGGCATGGAGACCCTGGTCTACTTCACCATTGCGGGCGAGGAGGTCTGCGGCCGCGTGAATCCCAACGCTGGCGCGACGGCGGAGAAGCCCATGAAGCTCAGGGCCGACCTCAGCAATATGCACCTGATCGACGACAGCACCGGCAAGGTGCTCTAAAAGGAAGCGGGCCTCGGGCCCGCTTTTCACGTTCAGGCTAAGGAGACTTCGATGGCTTCGTTGACGGGCAAGGTCGCCTGGGTGACCGGTGCTGGCTCGGGTATTGGTCAGGCGGCGGCGATAGCGTTGGCGAAGGAAGGTGCGACGGTCGTGCTGACCGGCCGGCGCAAGGAGCCGTTGGAGGAGACCGCGGCCGCCGTCAAGCAGGCGGGCGGCAAGGCCGTAGTCAAGCCGGCCGACCTCATGAAGGCCGCCGCGGTGGCGCGCGTCGCCAAGAGCATCGACGAGAAGTTCGGACGCTGCGACATCCTGGTGAACAACGCCGGCCTCAACATCCAGGAGCGGACCTGGCAGCAGTTGACGCCGCAGGGCGCGGAGCAGGTGATCGACGGCAACCTGTCGAGCGCCTTCTACTGCTCGTCGGCGGTGTTGCCGATGATGCGCAAGCGCAAGGACGGCGTCCTGATCCATACCTCGTCGATGGCGGGGCGTAATGCCAGCATCCTGAGCGGAGCGGCCTATTCCGCCGCCAAGCACGGCGTGGTGGCGATGAGCCACACCATCAACATGGAGGAATGCGTCAACGGCATCCGCTCCTGCGTCGTCTGCCCGGGCGAGGTGGCCACGCCCATCCTCGACAAGCGGCCGATCCCCATCACCAAGGAGGAGCGCGCGCGCATGGCGCAGTCCGAGGATGTCGGTGACCTGATCCGCTACGTCGCCTGCCTGCCGCCGCACATCGTGATCAACGAGGTCATGATCAACCCGACCTGGAACCGCGGCTATGTCGGCGCGCTGCAGCGCGCAGCGGCGGAGAAGGCGGCGAAGGCGAACGCGAAGAAGTAGCAAGGAAGGCCCTCACCCTGAGGAGCCGCGCGCAGCGCGGCGTCTCGAAGGGTGGAACCAGTCTCGGTGTTGCCACCCTTCGAGACGCGCTCCTACGGAGCGCTCCTCAGGGTGAGGTTGGTGTGTGCAGGAGCGCGTGAATATGACGGTTACCATCAAGGCGAAGGCGCTGGAGGCCTTCGTCGCAGACATCTTTGCCTCGGCAGGCTGCTCGAAGGAGGAGGGCGGGCGCATCGGCCGCTATCTCGTCAGCGCCAACCTGTCCGGCCATGACAGCCACGGCGTCGTGCGCGTGCCGCGCTATGCCACCCAGAAGAAGAACGGCACCGTAGTGGCCGACGTCACGGTCGACGTCCTGATCGACACGCCGGTGATCGCCGTCGTCGACGGCAAGTACGGCTTCGGCCAGACGGTGACGCCGCAGGCGGTGCGGATCGGCATCGACAAGTGCCGCAAGAACGGATTGTCGGCCGTGACCCTGCGCAACGCCGGCCATGTCGGTCGCGTCGGCGACTGGGCCGAGATGGCGGCCGAGGCCGGGCTGGTCTCGATCCACTTCGTCAATGCCGGCGGCAGCGTGCTGGTGGCGCCGTATGGCGGCGTCGAGCGTCGGTTTTCGACCGCGCCCTATTGCGTGGGTGTGCCGCGCCCGGGACAGGATCCGCTGGTGCTCGACTTCGCCACCTCGATCGTGGCCGAGGGCAAGGTCCTGGTGGCGAGCCAGGGCGGCAAGAAGATCCCGGACGGCGCGCTGATCGGACCCGACGGCAGGCCCAGCGATGACCCGCACCTGCTCTATGGCGACTACACGCCGACCGGCCCGCGCGAGCACCGGAAGGGTCTGGGCGCCATCCAGGCGTTCGGCGACCACAAGGGCTCGGGGCTCGCCTTCATGTGCGAGATCCTGGGCGGCTCGCTGTCGGGCAACGGCGCTACCGATCCCAAGCGCGGCCGCTTCGCCAATGGCATGCTGTCGTTCTACGTCGATCCCAAGGTGCTGGATCCGGCGGGCTTCTTCCCCAAGGACATCGCCAAGTATGTCGACTTCGTGAAGAGCTCCAGGCCCGCGGCAAAGGATGGCGAAGTGCTGGTGCCCGGTGAGCCCGAGGTGCGCATGCGCCGGAGGCGGCTGGCCGAGGGCGTGCCGCTGCCCGACGACACCTGGGCCGCCATCGTCGAGACCGCGCGGTCGGTCGGCCTCGATGAGCGGCGGATCCAGCAGGCGACGATCATGTAGTCATACGCGGTCCGCGCTAGCGCTGCTTGAGGAGCTCGGCTGTCGTGACGACGCGTACCGACCGATTGGTGAGGAGATCGCTCCACACCCAGTTGTGATGCCGGATGACCTCGGGTGCAGCGAGGTGCGGCCGATCACTGACCGTATGCCCATCCCTCACAGCCACGACGTGGTAGTCGCGGGATATCGCGGAGCGCACGGTGGAATCGACGCACTGATCGGTGGCCCAGCCGGTGACGATCACCCGATCGGCGGCCATGCCGTGCAGGACGTCGTGCAGCGTCGTGCCGGCGAAGGCATCGTTCAGCGACTTGTCGACGACGACATCCGACGACTGGTAGTCGAGCTCCGGCAGGAAGGCCCAGCCCGGCGCGTGCGGCGCGAAGCCGTCACCCTGCTTGCCGCAATGCCTGATCCATACGACCTTGCCCGTCCGCCGCACGACGGTGGCGAGCGCGTTGATTCGCCGGACCAATCCCTCGAGGTCATGCTTGGGTGCGCCATCAAGCAGGCCCACCTGCATGTCGACGACGATCAGCGCGTCGCCCGCCATACTAGCGCCCCGGTTTCTTCTTCAGCCGGTCGATCGCGCCGGCCACCGGGTCGATGAAGGCCTGTGTGGCCACGTAGTCCTCGCGTAACAGCCGGCGCAGCGCATCGAGTCGGGCGCTGCTTGCCACCATGCCGGTCGCGACCTCGAGCTGCGCCAGGTCCATGCCCCACAGTCTCACCACCAGCACGTCATAGCCAAGCTCCAGGGCGCGATCGATCTGGCCGCGCAGGTCGTCGACCAGCTGCGCATCGCTCCAGTCGGGGTGGCGCAGGACCTGGCCGGTGAAGCCGATCCACTTGAACTTGGGGTCCTTTTGCGGGGCCGGTCCGAGATCGGCCGTGCCGGGCTCGTTGAGACCCCAGTACAGCGAGCCGTAGACCATCGCCCAATCGAAGTCGTGCATCAGCCAGACGGTGCGCAGCGGGTCGCCTTCGCGCTCCATGCGCGCGATGGCGCCTTCCCAGGCGCTGTCCAACCCGCGCAGCGGCTCGATGCTCCAGACATTGTAGGCGAGCAGCGCCACCGAAAGCCCGCCCAATGCCGCGAGGCCGCCGCGGCCCCATCGACGGCGCTCGCGCACCGCCACCAGCACCACGGCCCAGCCCACGGTCAGCCAGGCCATGACGTTCAGCTGCATCTGCGGGTCCTGAGGCTGGGAATAGAGGTTGAAGACCTCGCCGGCGATGAAGGTGATGCCGAAGACGGCCGACAGGGCGCGCGATCGCGGATCGTCCCAATGACGCCACAGGAACGGCAAAGCGACTGCGGCGACGGCCACCATCCAGATCGTCGCCACCCAGCGCCAGATGTCCCAGCCCGGGATGCCGGGGATCGCCGCCACGCCGGCGCCCAGCAGATAGGCCACCACGCCATCCCACAGATAGCCAACCTTGGCCCAGGTGAAGCCCGCCCAGACCGAGCGCACCGCCTTGCCGGTCCAGATCAACTCGAAGGGACCGACGGCGCCTTCATGTCCCGCCCAGGCCCAGGCCACGATGGTGGCCGTCGCGACCACCGAGGCCAGGAAGAGCGCGACCCAGCCCAGCTTCCACTCGATGCGCTTCTCGCACAGCCAGAGGGCGGCCAGCATGGCGGGCAGGGTGGGAAACATCAGCCGCCATTCCATCAACCAGGCCAGCGAGAACAGGACGGCGACGGCGATCACGCGCGGCGCGGTGGGCTTGGCCAGCCATACACTGCCGAGCGCCATGGCGGCCAGCAGAACCGTGTAGCTCGGCATGATGTCCTCGTTGATGATGGCGAGGAACATCACGAAGCTCGAGGCGAGGTGGAACAGCGCTGCCAGCAGCGCCACCGACCTGAGGCCGGTCAGGCTCCGGATCAGCAGGTAGACCACGCTGAGGCAAAGCGCGCCGCTCACGGCGTTGAGGATGGTCATCTGCCGCCGCGGATCCCCCGGGAACACGCCCAGGAAATCGAGCAGCCGGCAGAGCGCGCCATAGAGCGGGTAGTAGAGATAGTTCGAGGGATAGAGCGGTGCGTGGGCCGGATCGACGACCCACGGCTTCAGCTCCAGGCTCTTGAAGACGCCGTTGCCGGTCAATCCGCCCTGGGCATTGTCGAACCACAGCACGATGGCGATCAGCAGGGCAGCCCCGCCCATCGTCAGGATGGCGAGGTCGAGCAGCAAGCCTGGAGTTGTGGAGCGGCGCAGGGAGGAGGCAGCGAAGACCAAGGACAGGACGGCTTGTTGGGTTGTCGCCGCGAGAGTTGCCTACCGGCGGGCGTTATACAAGCCATTGTGCCGCCGACCTGCGACAGGAAAAGCGCCCCGTGCCTTCTCCCGGCAAAGGCACGGGCTCGATACAGCTAGGCGAATGCGCGGTTCAGATGGACGCGCGCATGGGCTCGATCAGCACGACGGCGCGGTACGGGTCCGGTAGCCGTCGTAGTACTGGCTTCCGCAGACGACCTGCTGTTGGACCACGTCGTCACGATACCCGTTCTGGCCGCGGTTCGTGACGGTCACGGTCGTATAGCGACGGCCGTCGGACTGGTTGTACCAGCCGTGATAGCCCTGCTGATTGGCGTAGTAGTAGGGTGCCGGCTGCGCATAGCCATACTGAGGAGCCGGCGCGTAGTAGCCTCTGTTGTAGTACGGACTGCCGTAGGCCGGCGGCGCCGGCTGATAGTAGCCGCTGGGGGCGCCGTAGCCGTCGTCCTGGCAGGCCACCGCCGTCATGCCGATGCCCACGACGAGCAGCGACCTCAAAAAGAGCTTCAACATCTCCATCCCTCCAGGCCAAGATGTCTGTACGCCCCAACTACGCGTTCATTTTGTCCTTCTGAAGACGGATAACGGTTCGCGGATCGCCTGGGTTCCAGGTCGGCAAATCGGCATTGTGCGGGGTGGTTTGGCGCTCCCTACGGGATTCGAACCCGTGTTTCAGCCTTGAGAGGGCCGCGTCCTAGGCCTCTAGACGAAGGGAGCGAGGCCGGAAGGCGCTTGATAGTCGAAGGGCCGGTTTGGCGCAACCCCAGCCATGCGGGCGACAATTTGCGATGACCGCGCGGCAAGCCAGGCTTAAGCTTCCGCGTCCGCCCGTGGAGGAAAACCCCAATGGATATGCATATCGCCCAGGACATGCCGTTGACTGGCATCGATATCGCGTCACTGCCGCCGGCCGAAGGCGAGGCCGTCCTGCGCCGCCAGCTCGCGGCCGCCTATCGCCTGGTCGACTATTTCGGCTGGACCGAGCTCATCTATGGGCATCTGACGGCGCGCGTGCCGGGCGAGCAGGCCCACTTCCTGATCAATCCCTTCGGGCTCAACTACGACGAGGTCACCGCCTCGAACCTGGTGAAGATCGACCTCGACGGCAACAACGTGGGCGAGTCGAAGTACCCGGTGAACTATGCCGGCTTCGTCATCCACTCGGCCGTCCACATGGCCCATCAGGCGCGCCACAAGGTCGTGATGCACACCCATACCCGGGCGGGCATGGCGGTATGCGCCCTGAAGGAAGGCCTGCTGCCGATATCGATGGTCTCGACCGCCTTCCACGGCAAGCTTTCCTACCATGACTACGAGGGCCCGAGCCTCGACCTCGACGAGCGCAGCCGGCTGCTCAAGAACCTTGGCGACAACCAGGCGATGATGCTGCGCAACCACGGCGTCCTGACCACCGGGCGCACCGTGCCCGAGGCCTTCCTGCGGCTCTATCGCCTGGAGCGGGCCTGCCAGATCCAGGTCGATGCCGCTGCCGCCGGTACGCTCAACATCCTGGGCGACAACCTGGCGGTCAAGTCGGGCGCCGACATGGACGGCTTCTCCGAGAACGCCTCGGAGGCGGGCCTCGGCGACCTCGAATTCGCTGCCCTCATTCGCAAGCTCGACAAGATCGACACGAGCTGGCGGCACTGATCCACGGCGGCGTCTACTTCTTATAAAGCTCGCTCAGCCGCCCGCTGGGCGACTTGATGTCGGCGATCCGCCAGCCCGCGCCGGTGTGGACCAGGTCGAGCGTGATCTGCGTGGGCTTGCCCAGGTTCTCGAAGCTCACCACGCCGGTCGCTTTGCTCCCGTCGTCGGACTTCACCGATATCGCAAGCTTGGCGATGTCCCAGTCCTGGGCGTCGATGAAAGGATCGCCGTCGAGCTTGGGTACCTCGCCGCGGCGCTTGGCCTCGCGCATGTCGGCCTCGATGGCGCGCGCGAGATCGGGGGCGAAGAAGCGGTCGACCTGCCAGTACGGCTGACCCTTGAAATCCTGGTTGGGGTAGGGCGCGTAGATGCCGCGCAGGAAGCTCTCCGGCGTCGCCGGCGTGTCCTTGAGTGCGGCTTGCGCCCAGGCTTGCGCGGGCAGCACGCCGATGACGGCGAGGACCAGGCGTCGCCTAGGCACGAAACGCGCTCTGGCTGCCGTCGTACAGGACCTTGGCCGACCGCTCGACCGCGGCGCGGTGGGCAGCGATTGCGGCCTCGTCGAGGTCGTGCCGAGGCGCGGGGTCGGAGTCGAAATTACCGTAGCGGTCGCGGCCGCGCACAAGCATGGCCGAATCGCGCGCCTTGAGCTGGCGAACGTGAGGCGGGATGTAGCGGATGGCGTAGCCGATGCGCCGGTCGTCCGTCGTGTTGGGGCCGGAGCCATGCACCAGCAGCACGTGGTGCAGCGACATCTCGCCTGCCTTCAGGGGCACGTCGACCCCTTCGCCCTCGGGGACGTCGACCGCGATCTCCTGGCCGCGCGTCAGCAGATTGTCGTCGGCGAAAGTGTCGCGATGCGCGAGCTGGTTCTTGAGATGGCTGCCCGGCCAGAATTTCATGGCGCCGCTCGCGACCGGGGCGTCGGCGAAGGCGATCCAGGCGGTGATGACGTCGTTGGTGCTGAGCCCCCAATAGGTGGCGTCCTGGTGCCAGGAGACGAAGGAGGGGGAGCGCGCCTCCTTGGTGAAGAAGGTCGTGCTCCAGCACAGGATATCGGGGCCGATCACGTCCTCGACCGCATCCAGGATCTTGGGGTGCCGCGCCAGCTCGTTTGCCCAGGTGAACAAGAGATGCGGCTTCTGGCGCATGTTGCCGGAGAGCGGCCCACCCAGCCGGCGCTCGTTGCCTTCCAGCCGGTCGCGGTAGGACCGTGCCTCGGCGGTCGACAGGACCGGCACCGGGAAATGGAAGCCGTCCCGATGATAGCGCGCCACTTCGCTATCGGAGAGAACCTTGGTCATGCCTGAATCATAGCCGAGCCCGCTTCAGGGGCCACAGGCAAATCGCGGTTCAGGCGATCAGCATACGAAATTTTCCGACACGCCCTTGGGCGCGGGCTATTTCTTCGCCTTGCCCTTCGCCTCGAACAGCTTGTCGGTCTCGTTTGCCAGCACGCCGCCCAGCAGGAGCTTGCTGGTGTAGATATCCTTGCTGGCGTCGACGATGGCCTGAACGCGGATGTGGATGTCGGGCACGTACTGGCCAACGAACGGCGTGTCGGAGCCGTACACCATGCGCGGTATGCCGGCCCACACAATGGCGCTGGCGCACATCGGGCAGGACTCGCCCGTTCCGTACATCGTGAGGTTCTCCCAGCCCTTGTTGCCGTTCTTGGCGATGTAGGCGTTCATCGCCTGGATCTCGGAGTGGAACAACGGGCTGGCCGCGAGATTCGCAACGCCTTCGCCCACCACCTGACCGCTGCGCTCGTCGATCAGGACCGAGCCGAACGGCCGCCCAGGGTTCTTGTTCGCCTGCGCGATCGCGAGCCGCATGAACTTTTCATGCTTGGCGAGCTCGGCCGGGCTGACGCCCGTCGGCTTCGTCTGGGTTTGCGCGTGCAGGTGCTTCCCGGGATTGAACGCGGCAAGCCCCGCAGCGGCAGCCGCTCCAGCGACGACGACACGGCGACAGGTGAGACGATGCATTGAGACATCCCTTTCAGAAGAATTTCCAGAAGACCCAGACCGAGAGGGCGTAAGCCGCGCAAATCAGTCCGGCGCCCAGCAAGTTGGCCCCCAGCACGTTGCCCTTGGGGAACATCCACCAGCCCATGCGGTTGGCCACCCACGGCACGCCGAAGCCGGTCAGGGCGACGCTGAAGATGTTGCCGATGAAGAGGTTGACGGCCCACGGCAGGTTCAGCTTGTTCTGCAGCACCGGCGTGCCGAACCAGACACCCCACAGGAACACGATGGGGTAGAGCAGCAGCAGGACGATGAAGTCCATCTTCCAGACAGAGAGCGGGGCGCCGCCCGATGAGTCATCGCGGAACCACTGCTCGAAGCCGGTGCCCACGCGGGCGTGGAACTCCTCGGTGAGCGGCGCGGCTTCCTCTATCAGCTTCTTGCGCACCGGCGAATCGAGCCAGGCCTGCAGGTTGGCTTGGGTGTCGAAGCGCAGGATGGCAACATAGTCGTCCTGCACCCCTGGCACCGGCGGCTCGAAGCGATAACCCTGCAGGCCCGGCGCCTTGGACTGGGCGGCGGCGATCTTGCGCTCCCACGCGCGGTATTCGGCGTCCTTGCCCGGCTTCACGCGCGTGCTGATCACGGCGGAGACCGGCGCCGGCTTGCGACCGCCTTCGTCGTCGCGGACGATATGGACGTCGTCTCGTCCGATGAGGAACGGCGCGGCACCTTCAATGCGGGTCTGGCGCTCGTGGGAAGCAAGCCAGCGCTGTGCGTCCTCCATGGTGTGGAAGCGCTGCAGGATGACCCAGTCGACCTGCAGCGGCGGATTGGGCGGCATCAGCCGCTGCTCGACGAACCCGGCGAAGTTCGAGATGAGGCTGCTGGTCTCACCTTGCCAGCGTGCGAAGTCCTCGGCTTTCTCCGGCCGCACGCTGGTTTGGGTGACGATGCTGACGGTCATTTGGCCCTGGTCAGTCCGCCGCCGAATAGCCGGTCCGCCGTGAAGGGCAGATGGGCAAAACGCACGCCGGTGGCGTTGGCGAGTGCGTTGGAGACGGCGGGCGCGACCGGATTGATGCCGCACTCGCCCTGGGACTTCGCGCCGAGCGGTCCAATCTTGTCGATCGTGTCGGCGAAGAAGATGTCGGTGTGCGGCGTGTCGGCGAAGGCCGGCACGCGGCAGTTGCGCAGCTGCGGGTTCACCATGTGGCCCTGGTCGTGGACCATGTGCTCGACCAGCGCCCAGCCGTAGCCCATGGCGACCGCGCCATCGAGCTGGCCGCGGCACTGCATGGGGTTGATCGGCTGCCCGATGTCGGCGGCATGCACGCTGTGCAGGATGCGGACCTCGCCGGTCACCTTGTGTACCGCGAGCCGCACGCCCTGGACGTTGAAGGCGATGGTGCGCGGCGACAGGTAAGCCTTGCGGCTGACCGTGAAGCGGTGCTGGAGCTTGGCGCCCTCGGCGTGCAGTTCGGTGAGCGGCACACGCTTGTTGCCGCAGATCACCGCATCCTTGTCGAGGCGGCACTGATCGAGCGGGGTCTTGGTGAAGCGCGAGGCGAAGTCGAGGATATCGGCCTTCATCGCCTCGGCGGTCGCCAGCACCGCCTTGCCCGCCACCACCGTGCCGGTGCTGGCAAAGGTGCCGGTGTCGTAGGGCGTGCGGTCGGTGTCGGCATTGACGATGTCGATGTCCGCCGCGCGCACGCCGACGACGGCGGCCGCCATCTGCTTGTGTGCCGTGGTGATGCCGTTGCCCATCTCCGACGAGCCGCAGGCGAGGTGATAGGTGCCGTCGGGCAGGAGCTTCATCTCCGCGCCCGAGCGGTGCTCGGTCGGCGGGCCGCATTCGAGCATGGCCAGCGCCGCACCCGTGCCCTCCAGCCAGTCGTCGCCGGCCGGCTTCTTGACGCCATTGCCCTTCTTCAGCTCGCGCTCGACGATCTCCAGGCACTGGTCGATGCCGTGGCTGCCGAAGCTCGCGTCGCTCGGCTCCATCCAGATCGATTCGACGTTGTCGCCCGGCCGCACGACGTTCTTGCGGCGGATCTCGAATGGGTCGAGCCCCAGCACCTTCGCCAGCTCGTCCATGGCGCATTCCATGGCGAAGGTGGTCTGCGAGGCACCGTAGCCGCGGAAGCCGCCGCCCGGGATCATGTTGGGGTAGACGACGCGGCCGATGCCCTTTTTGTTCTTGCAGCGATAGGCCGCGAACGGGCTCG
>JADHLS010000050.1 GCA_016780605.1 Reyranella sp. | reverse complement strand
AGCAGCAGATCGTCGACGTGCTGGCGGCGCACGATCGGCTCCGGGGGCGCCTCTCCCAGGCGTCCGCACGCGCTCAGGCGCTCGACCTTCTGAAGGCCGTGCGCATCCGCGATCCCGAATCGCGGCTGTCGGCCTATCCGCACGAGCTGTCGGGCGGGATGTGCCAGCGCGTCATGATCGCCATGGCGATCGCCTGCGAGCCCGCGCTGCTGATTGCCGACGAGCCGACCACCGGCCTCGACGTCACCACGCAGCAGACCGTCATGGAGCTCCTGGCGCGCATCAAGGCCGAGCGCGGCATGGCCATGATCCTGATCACCCACGATCTCGGCCTGGCGGCGCGCTGGTGCGACCGCATCGCCGTGATGGAGCAGGGCCGCGTGGTCGAGCAGGGCCAGACCGATGCGCTGTTCGAGGCGCCGGCGCATCCCTATACGCGACGGCTGGTTGCCGCCTCGCCGACACGGCATTCGACGCTGGCCGATCTCGCACCCGACGCGCCGAAGGTCGTTGCCAAGCCCATCCAGCGCAAACCAGGCACGCCGCCGCTGCTCGAGTTGATGCGTGTCGTGAAATCCTTCGGCGGACCGACGCCTGCCGTCGACGACGTCTCGTTCCAGCTGCCGCCGGGCGGTGCTCTTGGCCTGGTCGGCGAATCGGGATCGGGCAAGAGCACGTTGTCGCGGTTGGTCTGCCGGCTGCTCGATCCGGACGACGGTGACATCGTGTTTGATGGCGAATCGATTGCCCGCATCCCGGCGCGCGAGTTCCACAAGTCGCCGCAGCGGCGCGACATTCAGATCGTGTTCCAGGATCCGCACGACAGCCTGAACCCGCGCTACACGGCGTTCGACAGCATCGCCCATCCGCTGCGCCGCCTCGAGGGCCTGCGCGACGGCTCCGCGCTCACCGGGCGGGTGCGCGATGCCGCCGACCGCGCCGGCCTGCCGCTGGAGCTGCTCCAGCGCTTCCCACACCAGCTGTCGGGGGGCCAGAAGGCGCGTGTCGGCATCGCTCGCGCGATCGCGCCGCGGCCGCGGCTGATGGTGCTCGATGAGCCCACGGCCGCGCTCGACGTCTCGGTGCAGGCGGTGATCCTGCAGTTGCTCGACCGGCTGCGGCGGGAAGAGGGGATCGGGCTCCTGTTCGTCAGCCACGATCTCAACGTCGTGCGCATGCTGTGCGACGACCTCGTGGTGCTGCAGGCCGGGAAGGTGATGGAAGCGGGCCCCAGCCAGGAGATCTTCCGGCATCCCCAGTCGGACTACACCCGCACGCTGCTCGACGCCGTGCCGTACTTCGAGCCTCGGCGCCTCATTCACCTCCCCCGTTATACGGGGGAGGCAGGGAGGGGGAGGGCCTCACAGGCGGTTAGCGGTATACAAAGATCATGATCTGAAAGGTCGGACAGCACGACTGTAGCCTTCCCCCTCCCTGCCTCCCCCGTATGACGGGGGAGGTGATAATGAGGTCAAGCTTCTCCGTAGCCGCCGCCGCCGGATGTTTCCATCACGACGCGATCGCCAACCACCAGGGCGAGGTTCTCCTTGCCTAAAAGCTCGCGGCTTTCGCCATTGCGATGCAGCGTCACTCGGAACGGCGCGCCGGACTTGCCGCCCTGCAGGCCATAGGGCGGCACGACGCGGCGTTCGAACATGGTGGTGAGGGTGAGGCCTTCGCCCAGCACGGTGTAGGTGCGGATCATGCCCTCGCCGCCGCGATGCTTGCCGGCGCCGCCCGAGCCGCGCCGCAGGCGCTGCTCCTCGACGTGGATCCTGTACTCGGCTTCGACGATCTCGGCCGGCGTGTTCATGGTGTTGGTGAGGTGGACGCGCACGACCGGCGTGCCGTCGCGGTCGGCGCGCGCGCCTTCGCCGCCGCCGTGGGTCTCGTAGAAGGTGCCGGTGGCGCCGTCGCGCCGCGTGCCGCCGAAGATCAGCAGGCCCGCGGTGGTCGAGCCGCCGGCCGTCAGCCGCTCGGGCACCGCCTGGGCGAAGGCCTTCATGATGGCGTCGACAGCGCGTTGCGAGGTCTCGTGGTTGCCGCCAACCACCGGCTTGTCGATACCGGGATCGAGGATCGAGCCCGGTCGCGTCCGCACGTCCAATGCGCGGTAGCAGCCGCCATTGGGCTGGATCTCGGGTCCCGCGACCGCCTTGATGGCATAATAGACCGCGGCCATGGCCACGAACGGCGTGGTGTTGAGCGGGCCTGCCACCGCATCGTCAGTGGCGCTGAAGTCGAAGCTCGCGTGCTCGCCTTTGATCTCGATGCGCACGCGAATCGCCGCCGGTTTGCCGCCTGGCCCGTCATCGTCGAGAAAATCTTCGCCGTCGTAAGTGCCGTCCGGCAGCCCCGCGATCGCCTCGCGCATCTGCGCCTCGGAAAGATCGTCCAGACGGTCGAGCGCGGCGCGGATGGTGGCGGCGCCATGCTCCTCGCACAGCCGCTGGAGCCGGCCGTCGGCGGCGCGGGTCGCCGCGATCTGGGCGAGAAGATCGCCCTCGCGCTCGGCGGGGCCGCGCAGGTTGGCCAGCAGGAAGGAGCACTTCTCCTCGTCGATGCCCTCGGCGGTGCAGAGGCGCAGCGGCGGGATGCGCACGCCCTCCTGCCAGGTCTCGGTCGCGGCGGCGAAGTAGCTGCCGGCCCAGGCGCCGCCGATGTCGCCCCAATGGGCGAGGCTCACGGCGAAGGCGAACAGCCGGCCTTCGAGGAAGATCGGCCGGATCGCCTTCACGTCCGGCAAATGGTTGCCGCCAACCTCGGGCAGGTTGAGGAACCAGACATCGCCCGCCTTCAGTCGCTCGGCGGGCACGCGCTCCAGGAACTTCTTCACCGTGAAGCTCATGACGCCCAGGTGAATCGGGATATCGCGGCCCTGGGCGATGAGGTCGCCCTTGTGATCGGTGATGGCCGACGAGAGATCGCCTGCCTCGCGCAGCAGGGGCGAACGCGCCGAGCGCATGACGACGAAGGACATCTCCTCAGCCGCCGCGGTGAGGGCGTGGCGGATGACCTCGACGGTGAAGGGATCGATCGCGTTCTTCATTTCTTGCCCTCGCGGATCCAGAGATGTCCCATCGCGTCACTGCTGAGCGTGTAGCCTGGCGGCACGACGATGGTCGACCATGCGTCCTCGACAATGGCGGGCCCCGCGATGCGCGTGCCGCTCGGCAGGCGGTCGCGGTCGAACCGTGGCGTCTGATGGGGCGCCGACGGCTCGAACCAGCAGAGCCTGACGCTGGTCGGCTTCGGTTCTCCGTCCGATGCGTGCAGGGGGCCAAGCTTGGTGCGGCGGGCGACCAGGGCGCGCAGGCGCAGGCTCTGCATCTCCCAATGCTCTTCCGTCGCATAGCCGTAGATCTCTCGATGGCGCTTGCGGAAGTCGCGGCCCAGTACCTCGAGGTCGAGCGGGGCTGCGAACGGCACTTCGACCGCATAGCTCTGCCCGACGTAGCGCACGAGGGCGGTGCGTTCGACCGTGATGTCGTCTGGGCCGTGCCCGTGACGCTGCAAGGGCTCCATCAACGTTCCCAGCATGCCGTCATGCAGGCTGGCAAAGCGCGCGGCGTCCCAGTGCGTGCTCAGCATGCGCACGGCCTGCTGCTGGGTGTAGCTCATGTCGGCCACGATGCAGCCCAGCGCCGAGAACGCCGAGGAGAAACGCGGCACCACAATCTCGGCGATGCCGAATTCGCGTGCCAGGTGGGCGGCATGCATGGGGCCCGCGCCGCCGAAGGCAAGCAGGGTGCATTGCCGGCCGTCGACGCCGCGCTCCACGGTGACGCGCGCCAAGGCGCGCACCATGGTGGCGTTGGCGACGCGCTGCACGCCCAGCGCCAGCTCGACGATACCGACGCCGAGCCGTTTGGCGAGCGGCGCCAGGGCCGCTTCGGCCGCGCCGACATCGAGCGCAATCGCGCCACCCAGCCGCCGCTTGGGATCGAGGTAGCCCAGTACGGCGTTGGCGTCGGTCACGGTCGGCCGCGTGCCACCGCGTCCGTAGGCGGCCGGACCGGGCTCGGCGCCGGCGCTTTCCGGTCCAATGGAAAGGCCGCCGGTGCTGAGGTTCACCAGCGAGCCGCCGCCGGCGCCGATCGATTCGATGGCGACCATGGGCTGGCGCACCGGCCGGCCGGCCAGCTTGGAATCGGTGGAGATCTCCGCCGCGCCGTTCACGACCAGGCAGACGTCCGTCGTCGTGCCGCCCATGTCGAAGCTCAGCACCTTGCCAAGCCCGAGCGAGGCCGCAATGTGCTGGGCCGCGGAGACGCCGGCGGCCGGCCCGGACAGCGCCATGGCCAGCGGCCGGTGGGCCGCGGCCTCGGGCGAGGCCATGCCGCCGGCCGAATGCATGACATGCAGGCTGGCGCCCTGAATCTCGCGCTGCAGGCGGTCGAGATAGCGCGCGGCGATGGGCATCACGGAGGCGTTCAGCACCGTCGTGGCGGTGCGCTCGAACTCGCGCGTCTCGGGGTTGACCTCGTGCGACAGCGACACGAACGGCACCGCCGCTTTCAGTGCTGACCCGATGGCGCGCTCGTGCGCGGGATTGGCGTAGGAATGCATCAACGACACCGCGACGCTCTCGACGCCGCTCGCCGCGGCCCTGCCGACGGCATCCGCGATCGCCGTCGCATCGGCCGTCTGCATGACTTTGCCGGCATAATCGACGCGCTCGGCCAGCCCGATGCGGCGTTCCGGCGGCACCTGGGCGGCGCGGCGCGGCGGCAGGTCGAGGCGGTAGAGATGCTGGCGCCCGGCGCGGCCGATATCGAGCACGTCCTCGAAGCCTTGCGTGGCGATCAGCACGACGGGCTCGACGCGATCCTCGACGATGGCGTTGGTGACCAGCGTGGTGCCATGCACGAGATCGCCGACCTCGACGGCCGTGAGGCCGGCGGCGGCGAGGGCAGCCTTGATGCTGGCGACGGGATCGTTGCGCTGGGTCGGCACCTTGATCGAGCGCAACTCGCCCGTGGTGGGCTTGAGGGCGACCAGGTCCGTGAAGGTGCCGCCGATGTCGATGCCGACCTGCCAGCCGCTGTCCGGCATGCTTTCTCCTGCAATGAATTGCCTGCAATGAACTGGGCGCATGCCAGCAATCGGCGCGCCAGGACCCGATCATAGCGATGCGGCGCTGGTTCGCAGGGGCCAAATCGTCGATAGTTCCGCTCGGTTGGTGTCTTCCAAGACGAGGTCCCCGTGCCCGATGTCCCTGTTCAAGCGTCCCACCTAGTCACGTCCGAAGCCGAGCTCGAGGCGATCTACGGCCAGCCCGCGGGCGCCGCGGTGATCAAGGAGATCGGCCATATCTCCGAGCACTACCGCCGCTTCATCGAGCTCTCGCCGTTCGTGGTGCTGGCCACCGCCGGCCCCGAAGGCCTGGACTGCACGCCGCGCGGCGATCCGCCGGGCTTCGTGCGCGTGGTCGACCGGAATACCGTCATGATCCCCGACCGACGTGGCAACAATCGCATCGACACGCTGCGCAACATCGTGCGCGACCCGCGGATTGCGCTGCTGTTCCTGATCCCGGGCATCGGCCGCACCTTGCGCATCAACGGCCGGGCGGCGATCAGCACCGACCCCGCGCTCTGCGCCTCCTTCACCATGGAAGACAAGATCCCGCGCAGCGTGATCATCGTGACGGCCGAGAGCGTCTACACCCAGTGCCCCAAGGCGCTGGTCCGCTCGCATCTGTGGGACGCCAGCCGCCACCTGGCTGAGAGCGCGCTGCCGAGCAGCGGCGTCATGATGAAGGCGCTGCAGGCCGATTTCGATGCCGAGAAATACGACCGCGAGTATCCGCAGCGGCTCAAGGAGACGATCTACTGAGGATCGCGGCGTGAACCAGGATTGGCGGCAGCGGGCCGGCACGCTGTTCAAGTGCGAGAAGCAGCCGGCACACGGCACCCGCGGCATGGTGGTCACCAACCATCCGCTGGGATCGGCCGCCGGCATGGAGATGCTGGCGGCAGGCGGCAATGCGGTCGATGCCGCCGTCGCCTGCCAGTTCGCGCTCACCGTCGTCGAGCCGATGATGGTGGGCCTGATCGGCGGCACGACCTGTCATATCCGCACCGCCGACGGTCGACACACCATCATCGACGGCATGAGCGCCGTGCCGCTCTCCGGGCGGCCGGACATGTTCCACCCCTTGGCCGGCGCCGCACCGCAGGTCTTCACGGCGGAAGGTCGCGTCAACGAGGTCGGGCCGAAGGCAGTGGCGGCCCCGGGCTCGCTGCTCGCCTGGTGTCTGGCGCTGCGTCAGTACGGCACGATGCCGTTGGCCGACGTCATGCAGCCCGCGATCCGCCCTGCCACGCGCGGCTTCACCGTCACGCCCTATCTCTCCGACTGTATCGAAAGCGCCGCCGCCGACCTCGCCAAGGACAAGCTTGCGGCGGCGCGCCTGCTGCCCGGCGGCCTGCCGCTGAAAGCCGGCGCGCGCCTGGTGCAGGCCGACTATGGCGAGGCTCTGCAGCTGATCGCCAAGGAGGGCGAGGGCGCCCTGCACGGCGGGTCGCTCGGCATGCTGCTGGCCGAGCACATGCAGAAGACCGGCGGCTTCGTGTCGCTGAAGGATCTCACCCAGTACCGCGTCGTCGAGCGCACGCCGATCCGCGGCCATTATCGCGGCTGGGAGATCGTCGGCCCACCGCCGCCTGCGGCGTCGGGCGTGCACATCGCCCAGATGCTGAACATCCTGGAAGGCTTCGACCTCAAGAGCCTGGGCTTCGGCAGCGTCGATACGCTGCATCTGCTGGCCGAGGTGCTGAAGATCGCCTTCGCCGACCGCACCGAGGCGAGCGGCGATCCCGATTTCGTCGACGTGCCGGTCGAGCGCATCGTCTCCCGCGCCTATGCCGACCAGCGCCGCGCCGGCATCGAGCTCTCGCGCGCCAAGGCCTGGACACCGGGGCTGCTGGCCAAGGAGGGCGCCGACACCACGCACCTCACGACGGCCGACGCCAGTGGCACCGTCGTCACGACCACCCAGACCATCAACAGCCTGTTCGGCGCGCGCTTCATCGTGCCCGGCATCGGCATGGTGCCCAACGACTACATGTCGAACTTCGACCCGCGGCCGGGCAACGCGCTGTCGATCGCGCCGGGCAAGCGCGTCACCACCTCGATGTCGCCGGTGATGGCCCTGCGTGAGGGCCGCGTGGTCTATGCGCTGGGACTGCCGGGCGGCCGCAAGATCTTCCCGTCGGCCCTGCAGGCGCTGCTGAACCTGATCGACCACGGCATGGCGCTGCAGGAGGCCGTCGAGGCGCCGCGCATCTGGACCGAGGGCCCGCTGCTCGAGGTCGAGCATGGCGTGCCCGAGCCCGTGCGCAGGGCGCTCGCCGAACGCGGCCATAAGCTGCAGGTCATGCCGACCGTGGCGGGCGGCATGAACGCCATCCAGTTCCACGACGACGGCAGCATGACCGGCGCCGCCTGCTGGCGCGCCGACGGCTCGCCGGTGGCGCTGAGCGGCGGCCTGGCGCGACCCGGCGTGCGCTTCGTGCTGCCGGGCTGACGGGCAGGGCTTCCCAGTCTGCGACTCCTGGGCTAGATACACCGCCGTCGATAGAAACGGTTTGAGCGACCTTGCCTAAGTAATCGCCGGTCTCGTCAGTTCCACCAGCGCGGCAACGCGAGAGGCGTCGCCGCGTCTACTTTTGCGCGCAAGCTCTTCATGGTGGCGGCTCGAGACCGGTTTGGCATGACTGTCTCGCCGCCATTTCACCTCGCTGTTTAACCGTCCTTGCTACGCCGCGTCCGAAGGGCATCGCCCTGCCGCCGTCCTGCTGAGCTTCCCAATGGGAAGAGCAAGCCGGCATGTCCGACGTCTTACGGGTTCAATGGACCATCCTTGCCCAAACGGCACCTCAACCATGGCTCTCCTGCAGCCGATGCGGTGAGGCGAAACCCTTCCGCAGCAGCGACAAGATCAGGGTCAATGCCAACGGCAAGCGGGTCGACGCCTGGCTGATCTACAAATGCACGGGCTGCGGCAGCACCTGGAACCGCCCGATCCTGGAGCGCCGACCGGTGCGCACGCTCGAGGCCGACTTGCTGAGGTCGCTGCATGCCAGCGAGTCGACGCTGACGCGCAGGCTCGCGTTCGATATCGAGGGCTTGAGGCAATGCGCTGGACGCGTCGAGGAATTCGACGATGTGCTGGTGACCAAGACCGTGCTGTCGGAGAGCACGATGCCGGCGCAACGCTTGGAGATCCTGTGCGCGGTCCCCGAGCCGGTCGGGCTTCGTGTCGATCGGCTGCTCGCCAACGAACTGCAACTGCCGCGAAGCCGGATCCAAAGGCTGGTGCAGGCCGGCGACCTCGCCGCATTCCCGCGAGCGTCGCAGTTGCGTCGGCCGGTGCGGGACGGGATGCGGCTGGTCTTCAACCTTCAGGGGAGTGGGCCAGCAGGTGCCCTGCTCCGGGCGGTCAAGTCTTCGCCGGATGCGGCGTGCCGATATAGGGAAACTCCCTGAGCGTGTCGGTGTGCGGCTTGAGCCCGGTCGGTGGGATGTCACCCTTGGAAAGGAAAGCGAGGCGATGATTGATGACATCGTCGGTAAAGGAACGGCCGTTGGGGTACTTGGCGGGCTTGCCGGGATCGAAGCTCAGCACGTCGGGCAGAAGCCCGTCGGCGTCGATCGCCGCGATTGCCTCGTCGCGGGTATAGTTGCCCGTATGGCCCATCAAGTGGACGAACATATCCGTCCACCGGGCGCGATCGTTGATCGGCTCGCTGGCGTTGTATTCTTCCTTGGTGTCGTCGGTGTTGAAGAAGCTGCTGACCGACGGGTGGCCGGCGCGGTCGACATGGAGAAGCTTGCCGTCGCGGCGCACGCTGCATCGTCCCCAGACGCGGATCGGGAACTTGTTGCCGAGCTCGCTCGTCGGCAGTTCGAACACCGTCGAGAACACATTGGCTTCGGTGTTCGAATCCACGCCGGTCCAGGGGGCCTTGCCACCGAGGTGAAGCGCCGTGAAATTCCTGCCGCCCCTCGTGTCGTACAGATTCTTGATCCCGTCGTAGTCGAAGAAGAAGGCGTCGCTGCGACTGCCGGTGAAGACGGTGTAGTTGCCAACCTTCACGATATTGGGATGGGGGCCGAAAGAGACCTCGGCGTCGCTGATGATCTTCGTCCCGACCGCTTCGACCGAGCGGGCCTCGGCGCCCTTGGCGACAAAGACGGTGAAGGTCTGCTTGCCGTTCTGTGGCGGAGAGAAGACGTAGCTGACGGCGATGTCCGCCAGCAGATCCCCGTCGGTGTCGATATTGAGCCTATAGATGGCGTCGGGATGAAGCGCGTCGGCCGTGGGATTTGCGTTCAGGATGAAGACAGTTCGCGCCGGGTCGGCGGGCGATTGGAAGGCGTAGAGGTCGCAGAGATCGAGGCGTTGGTCGCCGAGCGGTGGGCCGAGGCTGAGGCCCGTGAAATGGTTCGACATGCTCTTCTCCTTGATGACAAGGGTCGCGTCGACCGTTGGCTGCCGGAGCCCTTCTTGAAGAAGGCGGGCAAGCACCACTTGGCGGCAGGCTAGGCGGCACCAGTACCGCCATCAAGCCTTGCATGCCCCGCGCGCCGTGGTTCCAGACGTGCACAATCGGGGGTTGCTTATGTCGGGCGAGTGGCGGTAGCCAGCACGCCTGGTTTGCAACGAATCTCGCCGGTCGTCCCACGGTCGTTTCAACGTTCTTGCAGATGTAGCGGATGGTGTGTCGATGATGAGGCGGTGCTCGTCGTGTCCGCGCTGAGGCATTTGGTCTTCGACGGGGGCACGCGCGGCTTGCGGGCGTCGCTGGCCGGCATCTACGGCATGCTGATCGCCGGCAATATTGCCGCCTGGACGTGGGCGCTGCTGATGTTTCGCGAACAGCCTCTCCTGCTCGGCACGGCGCTGCTGGCCTACGGCTTTGGCCTGCGCCATGCCGTGGATGCCGACCACATCGCGGCGATCGACAACGTGACGCGCAAATTCATCCAGGAAGGCAACAGGTCGGCCAGCGTCGGGCTGTTCTTCGCCCTGGGACATTCGACCGTCGTGGCGCTGGCCGTCGCCGGCGTGGCGGTTGCGGCGACACTGCTGACTGCGCATATCGGCCAGTTCAGGAGCATCGGCGGTGCCATCGGGACGTCCGTCTCGGTGATCTTCCTGTTTGCCATCGCCGTCGCCAACCTGGTCATCCTGCGTGCGATCTGGCGAACCTTCCGGCACGTCCGCGGCGGCGGGCGCCATGCCGACGATGACTTCGACATCCTGCTCAATGACCGCGGCCTGCTGGCGCGCCTGTTCCGCCCTCTGTTCGGCCGCGTGACCAGGGCCTGGCACATGTTTCCACTGGGCTTCCTGTTCGGGCTGGGCTTCGACACGGCAACGGAAGTCGCGTTGCTCGGCCTCTCGGCGACCGACGCCGCCAGGGGCGTGTCGATGTGGTCGATCATGGTGTTCCCCGCCTTGTTCGCGGCCGGCATGGCGCTGATCGACACCACGGACGGCGTCGTCATGCTCGGCGTCTATGACTGGGCTTTCGTGAAGCCGTTGCGCAAGCTCTACTACAGTCTCGTGATCACCCTGGTCTCGGTGGTCGTGGCCTTCCTGATCGGCAGCATCGAGGCGCTCGGCCTGCTGGGAGACCGGCTCGACCTGTCGGGCTGGTTCTGGGACGTCATCGCGGTACTGAACGACAACTCCCACGGCCTCGGCTTCGTCATCGTCGGCGTGTTCATCACCGCCTGGATCGGCTCGATCGTCGTCTACCGATACACCGGGTTCGCCGACATCGAGGTCGGCGGCGATGGTGGCTGATCAGGGTTGGTATCTGAAGACCCTGCCACCCTTCATCACGAATGCCATTCGGCGAAGCGCGGTCGCATCGGCAAGGTAGTCGCCGCGCATCGCCACGATGTCGGCCGTCATGCCAGGCGCAATCGCGCCGATCTCGCTGCCGAGACCGAGCGACTCTGCGGCGAGCGACGTCGCCGAGACCAGCGCTTGCATCGCGTCCTGGCCGCCGAACTTGATGCGGTACAGCAGGCCCTCGGCATTGTGGCCGTGAGCGCCTGCGGTGGCGTCGCTGCCATAGACGATCTTCAGGCCGGGCACCTTGAGGGATCGGATGAATTCCTCCGGCGGCTTGGGATTGGCGATCAGCTTTTCCATCATCGCGAACGCTTCCGCCGTGTAATTGCCGACGCCCAGGTACTTGTCCTTGTTGGCGACGTAGTTCTCGGTGACCACGCCGACGGTTGGATCGAAGAACGTCCCTTTGGCGGCCATCAGGGATAGAACCTCATCGGTCATGCCCGCGGTGCCATGCTCGATCACCGTGCACCCCGCCTCGACCGCCATCTTCACGGCCGACGTATAGGCGTGAACGACGCTGCGCATGCCCTGACTGTTGCATTCGTCGCAAATGACGTCGAGCTGGGCTTGCGTGAGCGTGGGTCGCGAGCCTTCGCGCACGCTGGTCGAGGCGAAGATCTTGATGGCGTCGGCGCCGCGCGCCTTGAGATCGCGCACCATGGCGCGGAGCTCCGGCTCCGGCTGCACGGTGTCGCCGGGCTGATCGTAGCGGAACCATTGCAGCGAGGTCAGCAGCCGCGGCCCCGGCACCAGGTTGCGCGCCCAGGCCTCGCGCAAAGGGAGATCCCACGGCGTGCCCGGGCCCAGGCTCTGCACCGTCGTGAAGCCAGCCTCGAGGATGCGCACGCCGTTTTCCACGCCGAACAGGACCGATTGGGGCACGGGCTCGTCTTGCCCGACGAGCCGGTTGTCGATGAAGCGGTCGTGGCTGAAGTGGTAGGTCACGTGAACGTGGGTGTCGATCAATCCCGGCGCTACGGTCAGGCCGCCGAGATCGTAGAGCTGCGCGCCTTCCGGAATCGCCCCGCCGATGCGCTCGATCTTGTCGCCGGACACGACGACCACGGTGTCTCTCAGCGTCCCGCCCTTGCCGTCGAGCAGGGTGGCGACCTTGAGAGCGATCGGCCGCTTGGGCTGGGGCAGCTCCCATGTGAGCGGTGGCTTGTTCGCGACGTCCAGCAGCGCTGCCGATGGGTGCGACTGTACCGACTTCATGCGCCTCGTCTCCTCCGTGAACCCGGGCCTGCTATAGTAGGCCCATGACCGCGCGCCTCAGCAACCTCGCCCCGACCAGGATCGAGAAGATCGAGACGTTCCTGGTCGAGCGCTGGTGCCTGCTGCGCGTCCATTGCGAGGACGGCACGGTCGGCACCGGCGAGGCTGGCGTGCACGGCTGGCCACGGCCGACGGCCGCCATGATCGACGAGATGAAGTCCTATCTCGTGGGGCGCGACCCCTCGACGATCGAGCATCACGCGCAGGCGCTGCAGCGGCACTCGCACTTCATGGGCGCGCTGGTCGGCGGCGCCATTTCGGCGATCGACATCGCGCTCTGGGACATCAAGGCCAAGCGCTACGGCGTGCCGATCTACGAGCTGATGGGCGGCAAGACGCGCGACCGCGTGCGCTGCTACATGCATGCGAAGGGCAACACGCTCGACGAGCTGGTGGCCGATGCCGTCGCCAAGAACCGCCAGGGGTTCACGGCGATCCGCTTCTCGCCGTTTGCGCCCGACTATCATCTGCGCAATTCCTTCGAGGAATGGGTGAGCGAGGCCGAGCGCCGAGTCGGTGCGGTGCGCGAGGCGCTCCAGGGCGACGCCGACATCTGCATCGAGCTCCACCGCCAGATGAACCCGGCGGAATCGATCGCGCTCGGACAGCGCCTGCAGAAATTCCATCCGTACTTCTATGAAGACCCGATGCTGCCCGACAGTCCGACGATGATGGGCGACGTGCAGGCGCGCAGCGGGCTGCCGGTGGCGACGGGCGAGCGCTTCTCGTCGATCTTCCAGTTCCAGGAGCTGCTGGCGAACAACGGCTGCGCCTATGTCCGGCCCGACGTCTGCCTCTGCATGGGGCTCACCGGCAGCAAGAAGGTGGCGGCGATGGCGGAGGCGCATCACGTCAAGGTGATCCCGCACAATCCTCTGTCGCCGATCTCGACGGCGGCCTGCGTGCAGCTCGACGCCTGCATTCCGAACTTCGCGCTGCAGGAATACACGGGCGAGTCC
>JADHLS010000049.1 GCA_016780605.1 Reyranella sp. | reverse complement strand
TCTCGGTGCCGACGCTCAGCCAGCACGCCGCGCTGGCGGCGTTCGACTGCCGCGACGAGCTCGACGGCCACGTGCGCCGCTACCGGCGCAACCGCGACCTCCTGCTGGCAGGCCTTCCCGAGGCGGGCTTCGATCGCTTCGCCCCAGCCGAAGGAGCGTTCTATCTCTACTGCGACGTCGCGCACCTCACCACCTATAGTCGCTACTTCTGCAAGCGCATGCTGGCCGAGGCGGGCGTGGCGACCACACCGGGCGTCGATTTCGATCGCGCGCGCGGCGCCGGCACTTTGCGCATCTCCTTCGCTGGCTCGACGGCCGAGATGGAGGAGGCGGTGCGGCGCCTCAAAGCCTGGAGACGGATATGAAGTGGCTGGCACTCTTCCTGATTCTGCTGGCTGGCCCTGCCTCCGCGCAGAGCGGTCCGAGCTTCGATTGCGCCAAGGCCAACAACATCACGGATCGCACCATTTGCAAGGATGCCGACCTTGCCAAGGCCGACCGCGAGCTGGTGGCGGCCTACAAGGCATTGCTCGATAAGCTTGGCGGTGCCGCGAAGGACCATCTGGTCAAGGAGCAGGTCGGCTGGATCGCGAGCCGCAACCACGCCTGTCAGCTCGACACGCAAGGGCTCGCCTCGTGCCTGAAGGATCGCTACGAATCGCGACTTGCCAATCTGCGGGCCTTTGCTGCCGGACCCTATCCGTTCATCGGCGAGGAAACCCTGGCCCGACAGGGCAAGCTCGGCAAGATCACCTGGTCCTACGATATCATCTATCCGCGCTTCGACGGGGCCAACGCCGATTTCTCGGCCGTCAATACCCGCTTCGCCGACGCGGCGAAGAAGGCCGCGCACAATGCCACGCCGGCGGCCGATGCCCGTCCCGACCTTGAACAGGAGTGGAGCTATTCGCAGACTTTCGCCGTAGACCGGCCACCCGGCGGCAATGCCGTCACGGTGAACCTGACCTACTCCGGCTTTAGCGGCGGCGCGCACGGCTTCGGCGCGACGCGCTGCA
The DNA here is from genome assembly GCA_016780605.1 of Reyranella sp. Lineage (GTDB taxonomy): Bacteria > Pseudomonadota > Alphaproteobacteria > Reyranellales > Reyranellaceae > Reyranella. The sequence continues at coordinate 12,288 of JADHLS010000049.1, read as the reverse complement.
CCCTGGTCGACCTGCGCACGGGCAAGGCGGTCGGGCCGCAGGGCGTGTTCAAGGCAGGCGATCAGTGGCTGAAACGCATGACCGAGCTCGTCGGCGCTGATCTCAAGCAGCAGTTCGTCGACAAGCCGGGGTTTGACGAAGCGCTGGAGCCCGCCAACCTGGCCAAGCTCCTCGGCCAGTCCGATCGCTACTGCTGGACCGGCAAGAATCTCCAGGTGGTGTTCAATTCCTACGACGTCGGTCCGTACGCCGCGGGTCCGTACGAGGTCGACATTTCCTATAGGCGGCTGACGCCGATCCTGCGCCCTGATGGTCCGATCGTTCCCTGACCTGCGCCTCGCCACTGCGGCGGTGCTCGTCCTGCTGGCCGGCGGCGCGCTGGCCCAAGGCAGTGCTAGTGGCAGTGGCCAGGGTGGCGCGCGGACCGACTGCGCCAAGGCGACCGGTATCGAGCGCACGATCTGCCGCAACCCCGAGCTTGCGTCGGCCGATCGCAAGATGTCGGCGGCCTACACATCGCTTGTCGGCAAGCTTGCTGGGCCGGCGAAGGAGCATCTGCTGGCCGACCAGGTCCGCTGGCTTGCCAACCGCAACAAGGCCTGTGTCGGCGACTCCGCCGAGATCGAGGATTGCCTGGACACCCGACTGCGCGAGCGTACGGCGCGGCTGGACTGGTTGGGCGATGGCGCCTATCCCTTCATCAGCGAGCAGGCTATCGTGAAGACGGGCAAGGCGCGCGGCATTCCCTACGCCATCGATGCGAGCTACCCGCAGTTTGATGCCGCCACCGCGGACTTCACCGCGGTCAATCAACAGCTCGCCACGGCGGCGGCCGAGGCGGGCGAGCGCGTCATCCCCGGTCCTGACGCCGACAATGGCGGCGGCAACTACAACGGACCACCGTGGAGCTACACCCAGGCCTATACGCTGCATCGGCCCGGACCCAACGCCATCACCGTCTACGTGCGCTACGATTCCTACGACGGCGGCGCCTACAGCGTGGTCGGTGTCTCGGGGACGTTGGTCGACCTGCGCACCGGCAAGGCCGTGGGACCTGAGGGTGTTTTTCTACCGGCATCCAACTGGCTGCGCGAACTCACGCGCATCGTCGGTGCCGATATCAGCGCGCCCAATCTATCCGAGATGTTGAGGCAGCCGAGCCGTTACGTCTTCCTCGAAGATCACCTGGAGCTTTCCTTCAATCCGCTGGAAGGAGGCCCCTACACCGTCGAGATCACTTATGATCGGCTGCGGCCGCTGCTGCGCGTCGACGGACCGGTTCCGCGCTGAGCCCCGAAGGAGACGTCATGAGCCGAACGGTCCGTGTCCCAGCCGGAGTCTTCGACAGCAGGCAATACGGCTTCGCCCAGGTCGCGGTCGTTCCGACGCCCTTCGGCAAAGCCATCCACGTCTCGGGCCAGGTCGCCTGGGATGCCGACCAGAATATTGTTGGCGCGGGCGATGTCGGCCGGCAGCTGGAGAAAAGCCTGGAGAACCTCGATCGCGCGCTGCGCTCGGTTGGTGCCACCCTTGATCAGGTCGGCGCATTGCGCCTCTACATCCGGCAAAGCCACATGCGCGAGGGCAAGGCGATCAGCCGCGCGCTGACGTCGGTGTTCGGCGACAATCCGCCATGCTCGACCTGGATCGGTGTTCCCGGTCTTGCCGACGACGAGTTCCTGGTCGAGGTCGAGCCTTCGCCGGTGTATCTCGACTAATGCAGCTTGCGGCGGTCGCGCGTCGGCGGCGCGGCCTGCGTTCCCGTCGGCTGCACGGTCTCGACCGGCGGCACGGGGCCGGAGTGATGGCCGATCATGCGCCAGCCGTCGCTCTGCTTGGCGAAGGTGTTGGTGGCCATCAACTGACCCTCGGGCAGGATCTCGCGGCACACCACGATGGCGAGGCCGAGCCGGCCGGCCACCCATTCGCCGACGCAGCGCACCTTGGGCGATTCGGGATGGCGCAGGATGCCGCGCCAGCTCGCCATGATCTCGGTCCGGGCATGCAACGGCGGCTGACCGGGATGCAGGCAGACCAGCGCGCCGGTCGGCGCCCAGATCTGGTCCATCGCCTCGACGTCACGTTCGGCGAAGGCACGATAGAAAGCGCGGTTGGCAGCCAGCACCGCCTCGCGTTCCTCGTCGTCGAATTCCGCCAGGAGTGGCGGCAAGCGCGGTGGCCGGCGCGGCATTCGTCTCTCGAAACTCCCTGGTTGCCTGTCATAGGATTAGCCGACACAGAAGAAGCATCCAACCGCCGAGATGACGATGTCCATTCCCAAGCTCGAATTTCCGCCGTTCCATCTGCCGCCCGAGGCCGAGGCACTGCGTGTCGAGGTGCGCGGCTTCCTGAAGGAGGTGCTGCCCAAGGTGAAGTCGGAGGATCGCTTCGCCAGCTGGAACACCTTCTCGCCGGACTTCAGCAAGGCGCTGGGCAAGAAGGGCTGGATCGGCATCACCTGGCCCAAGAAATACGGCGGCAGCGAGCGCAGCTTCCTCGATCGCTACGTCATCACCGAGGAGCTTCTGGGCAACAGCGCCCCCGCCGGTGCGCATTGGGTGGCCGATCGCCAGTCCGGTCCGTTGCTGCTGCGCTTTGGCAGCGAGGAGCAGCGCCAGGCCATCCTGCCGCGCATCACCAAGGGCGAATGCTATTTCTCGATCGGCATGAGCGAGCCCGATTCGGGCTCCGACCTCGCCTCGGTGCGCACCCGCGCCGAGCCGGTGCCGGGCGGCTTCCGCGTCAACGGCACCAAGGTCTGGACCTCGGGCGCGCATCGCAACAACTACTGCATCGCCCTGGTTCGCACGTCCGGTCAGCACGGCGATCGCCACAAGGGGCTAAGCCAGCTGCTGGTCGACCTCAAGACGCCCGGCGTCACCATCCGGCCGATCATCAACCTCGCCGGCCGCCACGACTGGAACGAAGTCACGTTCAGCGACGCCTTCATCCCCGAGAGCTGCCTGATCGGCAACGAGGGTGATGGTTGGCTGCAGGTGACCAGCGAGCTTGCTTTCGAGCGCTCCGGACCCGAGCGCTTCATGCAGAATTTCTACATCCTGCGCGAGCTGGTGCGGGTGCTGGGCCGCCAGCCCGCCAAGCGCGCCTCCTCGATCCTGGGCCGGCTGGTCGCGCGGCTGTGGACCCTGCGCCAGATGTCGGTCGCCGTCGCCGGCATGATGCAGGGTGGAAAGTCGCCTGCCATCGAAGCGGCGTTGGTGAAGGACCTCGGCACGATCTACCAGCAGGACCTGCCGGAGATTGCCCGCGCCATCGCCGAATCCGACACCACGACGGAAGAGGACCTCGCCGATTTCCTGGATGTCGCTCAATACGCGACCATGATGGCGCCGAGCTACACCATCCAGGGCGGCACGACCCAGGTGCTGCGCGGCATCGTCGCGCGCGGGTTGGGACTGCGCTGAAGGAGACGACGATGGACCGCGAAACCCGCGACATGCTGCTGGAGACTGCCGATCGCTTTTTCACCGAACGTTCCGGCCGGGCGATCGTCAACGACGTGGAGAAGGGCGTGTGGCCGGCCGATCTCTGGAAGGAGATCGAGGAAATGGGTCTGCCCCTGATCGCCGTGCCCGAGGACAAGGGCGGCGCCGGCGGCACGCTGGCCGATATGCTGGCGCTGCTGCGCACTGCCGGCTCGCACGCCGTGCCGGTGCCGCTCGCCGAGACCGCGCTGGCCAACCTGCTGATCGCAGCGGCCGGCGGCGAGCCCAAGGCGGGTCCGGTGACGCTGGCGTTGGGCAATCTCACGCTGAGCGGCGGGCGCCTCAGCGGCACGGTCGAGCGCGTGCCGTTCGCGTCGGTCGCCGAGCGCTTCGTCATCGTCGTCGGCAACACGCTGGCCGTGGTCGCCGCCGCCAACGTCAAGGTCGAGGGCAAGCCGAGCCATGCCGGCGAGCCCTATGGCACGGTCACGTTCGAGAACGCCACGGCGGAATTCACCGCGCCGTCGCCGGCGAGCGCCGACCGCGCCTTCGAGCTGGCCGCCGTCATGCGCGCCATGCAGATGGCTGGCGCGGCCGACAAGGTGCTGGCCACCGCGACCGAGTACTGCAAGCAGCGCGTCCAGTTCGGCCGGCCGATCTCGACCTTCCAGGCCATCCAGCACATGCTGGCCGAGCTCGCGAGCTACGTCGCTGCCACCATCGCCTCGGCCGAAGCCGCGGCGCGCGACGCCGACGAGGGTGGGCTGAGTGACGGTGGGCGGTTCTCGATCGCCGCCGCCAAATGCCAGGCCTCGGACTTCGCCCAGCGCATCGCCGCGATCTCGCATCAGTCGATGGGCGCCATGGGCTTCACCCATGAGCACATCCTGCATCACTACACGCGCCGGCTTTGGGTGTGGCGGCGCGACTTCGGCAGCGAAACGTACTGGGGCGCCAAGATCGGTGCGGCTTATGCCAAGGCCGGACCCGACGTGCTGTGGGCCTCACTGACGGCAAGCAAGTACGCGGCGTAGTCATTAATAGTTCCAGCCAATCGGCTCATTTGTTTCTTCAATCGTTCGCGAGTCGGGGGTAGCGCTGCGCCAAGACGTGGTAGGGTCCTCGCTCGGGTGATCAAGGAGAAGCGTCTTGCCTGAAGGCCATACTGCCGCGCACCAGCCGCGTCACCCCGGCTCGAGTCGCCGCAGGGGGCGCACCGCTCCCAAGGGCCGCCAGAGCGAGCCTGCCGCCATCGCCGAAGTCCGTGCGTTGCTGGGCAATGCCGAGCGCCGGCGCGATCTTCTGATCGAGTTTCTGCACCTCATTCAGGACAAGTACGGCCATATCTCGGCGCGCCACCTGATGGCACTGGCCGAGGAGATGCGCCTGGCGCAGGCCGAGGTCTACGAGGTCGCCACCTTCTATGCGCACTTCGACGTGGTGAAAGAGGGCGAGACGCCGCCCGCGCCGCTCACCATCCGGGTGTGCGACAGCCTGTCGTGCGCCATGGCCGGCGCCGAAGCGTTGCTCGCCGAGCTGCAGACGAGGGTCGGGGCGGATGTGCGCGTCGTGCGCGCGCCCTGTGTCGGACGCTGCCAGTCGGCGCCGGCCGCGGAGGTCGGCCACAACTTCATCGATAGTGCCGACGTCGCGAAGGTGGCCAAGGCCGTGGTCGAGCATCGGCATGATGCGGAGATTCCGGCCTACACCGATCTCGCAGCCTACCGCGCCGCCGGCGGATACCAGGTGCTACAGCGCCTGCGCAGCGGCGAGCTCAGCCGCGACAAGCTGGTCGAGATCGTCGACAAGGCCGGCCTGCGCGGCTGCGGCGGCGCCGGCTTCCCGACGGCGCGCAAGTGGAAGTCGGTGCTGGGCGAGCCCGGTCCGCGCCTGATGGCGGTCAACGCCGACGAAGGCGAGCCCGGGACCTTCAAGGACCGCTACTTCCTCGAGACCGATCCGCATCGCGTGCTGGAAGGCATGCTGATCGGCGCGCATCTCGTGGACTCGCCCGACGTGTACTTCTATTTGCGCGACGAATATCCGGCCTGTCGCGAGATCCTGGCGCGCGAGATCGCAGCGCTCGATGCGGCGGGCCTGCTGGCAGGCGTTGAGGTGCATCTGCGCCGCGGCGCCGGCGCCTACATCTGCGGCGAAGAATCGGCGATGATCGAGAGCATCGAGGGTAAGCGCGGCCTGCCGCGCCATCGTCCGCCATTGCCCTTCCAGGTCGGCATCTTCGACCGCCCGACGCTGATCAACAATGTCGAGACCCTGTACTGGATCCGCGACCTGGTCGAGCGCGGGCCCGAATGGTGGACGGGGCAGGGGCGCAACGGCCGCAAGGGCCTGCACACCTATTCGGTATCGGGCCGAGTGCGCGATCCCGGCGTCAAGCTCGCGCCGGCCGGTGTCACCGTGCGCGAGCTGATCGACGAGTTCTGCGGCGGCATGCTGCCCGGCCACACCTTCAGGGCCTATGTGCCGGGCGGACCGTCGAGCGGCATCCTGCCGGCGTCGCTGGGCGACGTGCCGCTGGATTTCGGCACCCTGGAAGCCCATGGCAGCTTCATCGGCTCGGCGGCCGTTGTAATCCTGTCGGACAAGGACGACATCAAGGAAGCCGCCCTGAACCTGATGCGCTTCTTCATGGACGAGAGCTGCGGCCAGTGCACGCCCTGCCGGGTGGGTACGGAGAAGGCGGTGAAGCTGATGGCAGCGCGCGGCTGGAACGAGCAGCTGCTGAACGAGCTGTCGGTCGCCATGCGCGACGCCTCGATCTGCGGGCTGGGCCAGGCGGCGCCCAACTCGGTGACGTCGGTGATGAAGTTCTTCCCTTCGGACGTAGGGATCGTGCGATGAGCGGCATCCGGTTCACGATCGACGGCAAGGAAGTCGAGGCTCGCGAGGGCGAGACCATCTGGCAGGCCGCCAACCGCCACGACGTCGGCATTCCCCATCTCTGCTACTCGACGGCGCCGAGCTACCGGCCCGACGGCAACTGCCGCGCCTGCATGGTCGAGATCGAAGGCGAGCGCGTGCTGGCCGCCTCGTGCCTGCGCAAGCCGACGCCCGGCATGAAGGTGGGCGTCGCCACCGAGCGCGCCGAGAAGGCCCGCCGCATGGTGTTCGAGCTCCTGGTTGCCGACCAGCCGGCGCGCGAAACCTCACACGATCCCGATTCGAAGTTCTGGAACTGGGCGGACAAGGTCGGTGTCAGCACCAGCCGCTTCCCGGGCACCGAGCATCCCGTCCACGACGTCAGCCATCCGGCGATGTCGGTCAATCTCGACGCCTGCATCGAGTGCAATCTCTGCGTTCGCGCCTGCCGGGAAGTGCAGGTCAACGACGTGATCGGCATGGCGGGCCGCGGCCATGGCGAGAAGATCGTTTTCGACTTCGACGATCCGATGGGTGACAGCTCCTGTGTCGCCTGCGGCGAATGCGTGCAAGCCTGCCCGACCGGCGCGTTGATGCCGTCGGTACTTCTGGACAAGAAGACCCAGGCGCGCACCGGGTATGCCGACCGCACGGTCGACAGCCTGTGCCCGTTCTGCGGCGTCGGTTGCCAGCTCACCTACCACATCAAGGACGACAAGATCCTCCATGTGACCGGCAAGGACGGTCCAGCCAACCATGCGCGGCTCTGCGTCAAGGGCCGCTTCGGTTTCGACTACGCCAACCATCCCGACCGGCTCACCGTGCCGCTGATCCGCAAGGACGGCGTGCCAAAATCGGCCGACGACGAGGTCGATCCGTCCAATCCGTGGACGCACTTCCGCGAGGCCACCTGGGAAGAGGCGTTGGAGCGCGCTGCTGCCGGGCTGATCGAGATCCGCGAGCGCAAGGGCGGGGCAGGCCTGGCGGGCTTCGGCTCGGCCAAGGGCTCCAACGAGGAGGCCTATCTCTTCCAGAAGCTGGTGCGCACCGGCTTCGGCACCAACAACGTCGATCACTGCACGCGCCTCTGCCACGCATCGTCGGTGGCGGCCTTGTTCGAGGGCATCGGCTCGGGCGCGGTGACGGCGCCATTCTCGGCCGCGCTCGATGCCGAGACCATCATCGTGATCGGCGCCAACCCGACCAGCAATCACCCGGTCGCGGCCACCTTCATCAAGAACGCCGTGAAGCGCGGCGCCAAGCTGATCGTCGCCGACCCGCGCGGCCAGGGCCTGTCGCGGCATGCGACGGTCGACCTCCGCTTCAAGCCGGGCAGCGACGTGGCGCTGCTGAACGCCCTGCTGCACACGATCATCACCGAAGGCCTGACCGACCGGCAGTACATTGCAGGCTTCACCGAAGGCTTCCCCGAGCTCGCGGATCGCATAAGGGATTTCTCGCCCGAGAAGATGGAGGCGGTATGCGGCGTGCCGGCGGATACGCTGCGCACGGTGGCGCGCATGTATGCGCGCTCCAAGGCATCGATCATCTTCTGGGGCATGGGCATTTCCCAGCACGTGCACGGCACCGACAATGCGCGCTGCCTGATCGCACTCGCGCTAGTTACCGGCCAGGTGGCGCGGCCGGGCACCGGCCTGCATCCGCTGCGCGGCCAGAACAACGTGCAGGGCGCTTCCGACGCCGGGCTGATCCCGATGTTCTTCACCGACTACCGGCCGGTCGAGCTTGAATCGGCGCACGACTATTTCCAGAAGACCTGGGGGACGGTGCTCGATCCCAAGCGCGGGCTCACCGTGGTCGAGATCCTGCACGCCATTCACGCCGGCCAGATCGAGGGCATGTACATCATGGGCGAGAACCCCGCGATGTCCGATCCCGACGTCCATCACGCCCGCATGGGGCTGGCCAAGCTGAAGCACTTGGTGGTGCAGGACATCTTTCTGACCGAGACGGCCTGGCACGCCGATGTCGTGCTGCCGGCGTCGGTATTCCCCGAGAAGACCGGCACCTTCACCAACACTGACCGCCGGGTTCAGCTCGGCCGCACCGCCTTGCCGCTGCCCGGCAAGGCGCGGCTCGACCTCGACATCATCATCGATCTCGCCAATCGGCTGGGCTGCGGCTGGACCTACAAGGATGTCGGCGACGTCTACACCGAGATGGCCGACACCATGCCCTCGCTGAAGAACATCAGCTGGGACCGCCTGGTGCGCGAGGGCGCGGTGACCTATCCGGCCGAGGCGCCCGACAAGCCCGGCAACGAGATCCTGTTCGCCACCGGCTATCCGACCAAGAGCGGCCGGGGCAAGATCGTGCCGGCCAACATCCGGCCGCCCGACGAACTGCCGGACGAGCAGTATCCCTACGTGCTGTCGACCGGGCGCGTGCTCGAGCACTGGCATACCGGCGCCATGACGCGGCGCAGCCAGGTGCTCGACGAGCTCGAGCCCGAGGCGATGGCGCATCTGCCGCCGCGCGAGCTGGAGCGGCTTGGCATCGCGCCCGGCGACATGATCCGGGTGTCGACGCGGCGCGGCGTCATCGAGCTCAAGGTGCGCATTGATTCGGACGTGCCCGACGGCATGGTGTTCATCCCGTTCTGCTATGCCGAGGCGGCGGCCAACATTCTCACCAACCCCGCGCTCGATCCGTTCGGCAAGATTCCCGAGTTCAAGTTCTGCGCCGCGCAGATCGAGGCGGTGAAAGCCGTCGCCGAAGCCGCCGACGACTGAACCGGAGCGACGCATGGCGCAGCTCTCGGACGATTGCTTTGCCTTCGGCGGCAGCCTTTTGGGCATCGACGCCGCGCGCCACATGATCTTCGAGCGCGTACAGCCGGTCGACGGCGTCGAGCGCGTGGCCCTGGGGCGCGCGCTCGGCCGCACGCTGGCCGAGGACATCGCCGCACCCATCGCCGTGCCTGGCTTCGACAATTCGGCGGTCGACGGCTACGCCGTGCGCTTCGACGACCTTGATCCGCACGGCCCCACGACCTTGCGCTGTGTCGATCGCATCGCCGCCGGCCACGACCCGTCGGCAGCGCTGACTCGAGGGCGTGCAGCGCGCATCTTCACTGGTGCCGCATTGCCGGTCGGGGCCGACGTCGCAATCATGCAGGAGGACTGCCAACGCGACGGCGATCTCGTCACCATCCGTCCCGGCATCAAGCGTCACGCGAACACGCGGCAGGCTGGCGAGGACGTCCGGCGCGGTGCGCTGGCGCTGAAGGCGGGGCGCAGGCTGGGGCCGGCGGATGTGGGGCTGCTGGCCGCCCTCGGCTTCGCCGAAGTGCCCGTACGCCGGCGCTTGTCGGTAGCGCTCCTCTCGACCGGCGACGAGGTACGAGAGCCGGGCCAGCCGCTGGCGCCACGGCAGATCTACGATGCCAATCGCTTCATCCTTTCCGGCCTGCTCGAGCGGCTTGGCGTCGAGGTAAGGGACCTCGGAATTGTACCCGATGATCCCGCGACGCTTGCCGCGGCGCTGCGGCAGGCGGCGGAGAGCACCGACCTGATCATCTCCTCCGGCGGTGTCTCCACCGGCGAGGAAGATCATGTGCGCGCCGCCATCGCCAATCACGGCTCGCTCTACTTCTGGCGTCTGGCGATCAAGCCCGGCCGGCCCGTGGCCATGGGCCAGATCGGCGCCACGCCGCTCGCCGGGCTGCCCGGCAATCCCGTGGCCGCATTGCTCACCTTCGCCCTGGTGGCGCGACCCATGATCGAGGCGTTGTCGGGCACCGAACCGCATGTCGCCAAGCGTTTTCCGGCAATCGCCGACTTCGCCTACAAGAAGAAGACCGGCCGGCGCGAATATGTGCGGGTCTCGCTTCAGTCGGGCGCCGGGCTGCCGAAGCTCGCACGCTATCCCAAGGAAGGAGCGGGGATGCTGACCTCGCTTACCGAGACCGATGGCCTCGCCGAACTTTCCGAGGAGACGACCCGGCTCGAGGCGGGCGCGGAAATCGCCTTCATCCCCTACAGCGAACTGATCTGAGGTTCAGCATGAAAGCAATCATCCTCGCAGCCGTCGGCGTCCTGTTCGGGACGCCGGCTCTGGCGCAGCATGGCCCGCACGGCGCGGCTCCCTATGCCGGCCTGCAGGACCGCCAGATCAAGGCGCTGTCGGACCAGCAGATCGCCGACCTCAAGGCTGGACGCGGCATGGGGCTTGCGCTGGCGGCGGAGCTCAACGGCTATCCCGGGCCGGCCCATGTGCTGGAGCTCGCCGACGCCTTGCAGCTCTCCGAGCGTCAGCGCACCGAAACGGCGCGTCTGTTCGAGGCCATGAAGGCCGAGGCCGTGCCGATCGGCGAGCGCCTCATCGCCGACGAAGGAGCGCTCGACCGGCTGTTCGCCGACAAGAAGGTGACGCGCGCTTCGCTCGACGAGGCCTTGTCGCGGATCGCCCGCGACCAGGCCGAGCTGCGGGCGGCGCATCTCAGCTACCATCTCGCCATGGTCGAGCTGCTGTCACCGGAGCAGACAGCGCGCTATGCCCAGCTCCGCGGATATGCTGCCAAGTAGACGTCAGGCACTGGGATCGTCGGCGTTGGGGAAGAACAGCTGCTGGCCGTCGATACGATAGTCGGCGATCGCGCGCTGGCCTTCGGGAGAGACCAGCCAGTCGATGAAGCGCTGCCCGGCCGCCGCCTTGACGTGCGGGTGCTTCGCGGGATTCACCAGCATGACGCCGTACTGGTTGAACAGGCGCTTGTCGCCTTGGACGGCGATGGCGAGGTCGGCCTTGTTGCCGAACGCCAGCCAGGTGCCGCGGTCGCTGAGCACATAGGCATCGAGCGCCACCGCCGTGTTGAGCGCGGCTCCCATGCCCTGGCCGATCGACTTGTACCAGGCGCCGGCGTTTGGGCCGACCTCGATGCCGGTCAGCTTCCACAACGCCAGCTCGGCGAGATGCGTGCCGGAACGATCGCCGCGCGAGACGAACGTGATCTGGCGGTCGTGCAGGACTTTCAGTGCCGCCACGATGTCGCGCGTGCCGGCGACGCCCGCCGGATCCTTCTTCGGGCCGATCAGCACGAAGTCGTTGTACATCACCGGAAAGCGTTTCACGCCGAAGCCCTCGGCAAGGAAGGCCTCCTCGGCTGCCTTGGCATGCACGAACACGACGTCGGCGTCGCCGCGCCGCGCCGTGTCGAGCGCCTGCCCCGTGCCCTGGGCCACGACCTTCACCTCGATGCCGGTCCTGGCCTTGAACAGCGGCAGCAGGTGGCGGAACAGGCCGGAATCCTCGGTGGAGGTCGTCGAGGCGACGACGATGCTGTTGTCCTGCGCGGTGGCCAGCGCCGGCACCAGCAGGGCAGCGATGGCGACAAGCAGGCGACGGCCGATCGGTCTCATAGCAACAACTCCCCGGCAAGAAAGCGCCGCGCATCTTCGGTGCGCGGCATCTCGAAGAACTGAGGCGCGGCGCCAGCCTCGACCAGGCGGCCGCGATGCAGGAGCACGACGTCGCCGGCAAGGCGTCTTGCCTCGCCGAGGTCGTGCGTCGCCATTACGACCTTGATGTGGCGCTCGGCGATGGCGCGGATCAAGTCCTCGAATGCCTTGGTGGCCGCGGGGTCGAGGCTCGCGGTGGGCTCGTCGAGGAAAAGCACGGCGGGGTCGCGGGCCAGCGCGCGTGCAAGGGCGAGACGCTGGCGCTCGCCACCCGACAGGCGGCGCGCCGGCCGCTCGGCGAGCTCGGCGAGGCCGACAAGCGCCAGCAGCTCGTCCCGCCGCCCGGCACGCTCGCCGCGCGGCACCGTCGCGGCCTTGAGTGCGTAGTCGAGGTTCGCCGCCACACTGCGCCGCAGCATTGTGGGATGCTGGAACATGATGGCGCGACGCTCCGGCACGCCGCGGATGGTGCCATGGCCGGGCGTGGTGAGACCCATGGCAGCGCGCAGCAGCGTGGTCTTGCCGGCGCCGTTGGGGCCGAT